>JAICUS010000817.1 GCA_025935735.1 Solirubrobacteraceae bacterium
CGAAGCGAAAGGGGGCATGACCTGAATCATGCCCCCTTTCGCTTCGCTCAGGGTGACTCCTCGCCCAGCTCGCCCCTCATTCCTACTTCGGCACCTCGAGCTGCCAGAGCCCGCTCAGCATGTCGATTGCATAGAGCGAGCCGCCCGCGAGCTGCACGCCCCAGGTATAGGTGTCTCCGTCGCCGCCGGGCTTGAGCTCGGCGATCATCCGGCTCGACAGGTCTCCCGTGAGCTCGCCCGACACGTCGAGCGCCACTACACCGCCGTTGTAGTAGGCCATGTAGAGGACCTGGCGCTCCTCATCCATCCAGAAGTTGTGCACGCCCGCGCCCTCGAGGCGGAAGCTCGCCACCTCGACCGGGCGGCGGATGTCGGACACGTCCACCACGTGCAGATCGCCGCTCGAGGCCGATCCGACCCGGCCGGCGCCCTCCTGTCCGATGAACAGATACCGGTTCTCACCGCTCACCGGGTTGTGGAACCACCACCCGTTGTGCACGGCCGCGCCGCCCTTGACGTTGTCGTCGTCGGTGACGAGGTGGCTCACCAATCGCGGCGAGGCGGGTGAGCCACCGCTCAGCCCGTTGCCGACATCGTAGATCATCACGCCGGAGTTCCAGGCGAACACGAAGGCGAGCCCGTCGCGGACATAGGTGTCGTGAATGCCGTAGTTGGGCGGGATCGGCACCGTGGACGTGAGCGCGATCGCGGCCGGGTCGGTGATGTCGTAGATCTGGAGCTCGGTCGTGGCCGGATCGCGCGCGGCGAACACGTAACGCCGGCCCCCGATATCCGCGATCGTGGCCGTGTGAATGCCTTCGGGCACGAGAGCGCTGTCGAGCAGGGTCGGCGTGCGCGGGTCCGCCAGGCCGTAGACGAACAAGCCCGCGTTGGCGCCGAGCTCGGTGCTCACCACCAGCACCGTCCCGTCTTCGCTCACCTGAAGATCGCTCACCGTACCGATGGCGGGAATGATGATCGAGTCGGCGAGCGTCGGCGCGCCGAAGTTGTCGAGCGACCAGATCTTGACCGCGTTGCCGGGCGTACCGTTCCGGAACGAGCCGCCCCAGGTGCCGCTGTAAGCCCACGAGCCGTGCACCCAAAGGTCCGAGCTGTACCGATCGGGCACGTTGTCGCCGCCCGCCCTCACCGTGAACGCCGCCCCCGCCCCCGGCGGCGGCCCCGTGGTATCCCCGTCGGACCCGCCGCACGCGGCGAGCGCGGCGAGCACCGCGCCTGCCGCCGCCGTCAGCCACGATTCGCAGCGCCGTCGCGTCACGGCATCATCCCGCCTGGCATGACCATAGGGCCCTCCTCATCAGTGGCCGCCCCGTAGCGGCCCATCCGGTGCATCGACATTCCCGCGCTCACCCTGACCCCCAGGCTGAACGACCACACGTAGTCCCGGCCGTAGAGCCCGACGACGTCGAACAGGCCGCCGCCGACCACGGTCGCCCGGGAATACGCCATCTCCGCCAGCGGATCGATCCGCACACCCGACCTCCGGAAGGCCGCCAACTGGTAGCCGAGCGTGTGGGTGGTCCAGCGGGTAACGCCCAGGATCGAGTTCTCGAGGTGCGGCCGCAGCGTCCGGAAGCGCGAGACGCGCTCGTCCTCGGGCCGCTCCGTCCGCTCGAACCGATACTGGAGACGATGTGGCCCGGCGGTCCATGCACCTTCGGCCAGAACGCTGTGGAGCACGACGAACCCGTCTGCTTCCGAGGTCCTGGCCCACTCGACGAGGGCATAGGTCGGGTGGCCGCCGGCCGTTCCCTCCCACCGCGCCGCCGCGTGCCATTTCTCCTGGTCGGTGCCGGCCCCGCCCCGATGCTCGGGCGAGTGCACGTGCGCGTACGAGCCCGAGAGCGTCGCGCCCGGGGCCACCGTGCCGGTGAGGCGGCCGCTCCACGAATCGCCGAATCGGCCGCCGATGCGGGGCCATTGGCCCGGACGCTCTGGCTCGTCGCCATCGAACAGCCCGGCCTCTGCCGTGAGCGGCCCCACCCGGTAGGCGGCGATCGCCACCGCCCGCTCGAGGATCTGCGACAGATGATGGTTGGCGGGATATCGAAGGAACGGGCG
>JAICUS010000218.1 GCA_025935735.1 Solirubrobacteraceae bacterium
GACGATGTAGTCCTCGCGCAGCTCGTCGTCCTGCACGATGGAGGCGATGCCGCGGGCGGCGGCCATCTTCATCTCCTCGGTGATCTCGCGCGCCCGCACGTCCAGCGCGCCGCGGAAGATGCCGGGGAAGCAGAGGACGTTGTTGATCTGGTTCGGGTAGTCGCTGCGGCCGGTGGCGATCACCCGGGCGTACGGCTCGGCCTCCTCCGGCGCGACCTCGGGATTCGGGTTGGCCATGGCGAAGACGATGGCGTCGTCGTTCATCTTCTCCAGGGCCTCGGGGGGCATGACCTTCGCGCCGGAGAGGCCGATGAACACGTCGGCGCCGTCGATGACGTCCTGCGGGCCGCCGTCTCTGCGCTCCGGGTTGGTGTGCTCGGCCAGCCAGCGCTTGGAGGCGGGCATGCTGTTCTCGCGGTAGTCGGCGCGCTCGGTGTGGACGGCGCCCTTGGAGTCGCACCCGACGATGTTGCCCACGCCGGCCTGGAGCAGGATCTTCGCCACGGCGATGCCCGCGGCGCCCAGGCCGACGATCAGCACGTCGAGGTCCGTGAGCTCCTTCCCGGTGAGCTTGGCCGCGTTGAGCAGCGCGGCGAGGGTGACCACGGCGGTGCCGTGCTGGTCGTCGTGGAAGACCGGGATGTCGAGGTCGCGCTTGAGCCGCTCCTCGATCTCGAAGCAGCGCGGCGCGCTGATGTCCTCGAGGTTGATGCCGCCGAACGTGGGGGCGATGTGGGTGACGGCTTGGACGATCGCGTCGGTGTCCTGGGTGGCGAGGCAGATCGGGAACGCGTCGACCCCGCCGAACTCCTTGAACAGGACCGCCTTGCCCTCCATCACCGGCATCGCGGCCTCCGGGCCGATGTCGCCCATGCCGAGCACGGCGCTGCCGTCGGAGACGACCGCCACGGTGTTGCGCTTGATCGTGTACTGGAAGGCCTTGTCGCGGTCGCGGGCGATGGCGGCGCAGACGCGGGCCACGCCGGGCGTGTAGGCCATGCTCAGGTCGTCGCGGGTGCGCACGGACAGCTTGTTGCGCTGCTCGATCTTGCCGCCGACGTGCACGAGGAACGTGCGGTCGGTGGCGTCGACGAGCTGCGCCCCGTCGGTGTCGCGCACGGCGTCGGCCACCGTGGCGGCGTGCTCCTCGCCGCCGGTCTCCACCGTGATGTCGCGGACCGTGTGCTGGGAGTCGAGCGACACGAGGTCGATCGACGTGATGCTGCCGCCGGCGTCGCCGATCGCGGTGGCCACGCGGCCGAGCATCCCCGGCCGGTGGTCGATCTCGACGCGGAGGATGATCGAGTACTGCGCTGAGACGGAGGGCACGGCGGGATGATCCCACCGGCGCCGCTAGGGTGGGTTCGATGGTCGCCGAACCGCCCGGGCTGGACCGCGCGCTGCTGCGCCTCGCCTCGGTGGTGGTGCTCGGGACGATCATGTCGATCCTCGACACGACGATCGTCAATGTGGCGATCGAGACGCTCGGGCGGGATCTGGGCGCGTCGCTGTCGTCGATCCAGTGGGTGGCCACGGGGTACCTGCTCGCGCTGGCGACCGTGATCCCGATGACCGGCTGGGCGATGGAGCGCTTCGGCGGCAAGCGGATGTGGATGACCTCCGTGACGCTCTTCCTGCTGGGCTCGACGCTGTGCGGGCTGGCCTGGAGCACGCCGTCGCTGATCCTGTTTCGCGTCCTCCAGGGGTTCGGCGGCGGCATGACCCTGCCGATCGGGCAGGCGATCCTCGCGCAGGCGGCCGGGCCGCAGCGGATGGGGCGGGTGATGAGCGTGATCGGCGTGCCGACGCTGCTCGGCCCCGTGCTCGGGCCGGTCATCGGCGGCCTGATCGTCGACCACTTCTCCTGGCGCTGGATCTTCTTCGTCAACCTGCCGGTCGGGGTGGTGGCGCTGGTGCTGGCGGCGCGGATCCTCCCGGCGGCCGACGCGCACCGGTCGCGGCCGCCGCTGGACGTGCGCGGGCTGCTGCTGCTCTCGCCGGGGCTGGCGGCGCTGATCTACGGGCTGTCGGAGTTCGGGATCGAGGGCGGCTTCGGCAGCGCGAAGGTGATCGTGGGCGTGCTCGCGGGGGTCGTGCTGCTGGTGGCGTTCGGGGTCCACGCCGGGCGGGCGGGCTCCGGCGCGCTCCTGGACCTCCGCCTGTTCCGCGACCGGGCGTTCGCGGCCGCCTCGGGCACGACGTTCATCTTCGGCGTCTCGCTGTTCGGCGCGATGTTCGTGCTGCCGCTCTACTACCAGGTGGCCCGCGGCCAGAGCGCGCTGGACGCCGGCCTGCTGCTCGCGCCCCAGGGCCTCGGCGCGGCCACCGCGATGCCGATCGCCGGCCGGCTCACCGACCGCCGCGGCGCGGGCCGGATCGTGCCCTACGGCGTGCTGGTCGCCGTGATCGGCACGGGCGTCTACACGCAGCTCTCCGCGGACACGAGCTACGTCCTGCTCGCCGTCTCGCTCTACGTTCGCGGCGCCGGCCTGGGCATGACCATGATGCCCTCCATGGCCGCCGCCTACCAGACGCTGAGCCGCGCGGCCGTGCCCCGCGCGACCACCTCGATCAACATCATCCGCACCGTCGGCGGCTCACTCGGCACCGCCATCCTCTCCGTCGTCCTCGAGCGCCAGATCGTCGCCGAGCTCGGCGCCTCCCCGGGCAACCTCGGCGCCCTCCGCTCCACGGGCGGCGCCGCGGCCCGCGCGGCCGAGCCCCTGGCCCACGCGTTCGGCGACACGTTCTGGTGGGCCGTGGGATTGACGGCGCTGGCGCTGATCCCGGCGATGTTCCTCCCACGGGAGCCGGCCGCATCCCGCCGGGCACCGGTGGCGGAGCCAGAAGCCGCGTAAAGCATTGGCTTGACGTATGGAAGCACGGTTGGTGGGGTAGCGCCGCCGCCCTACCCAGCCGCCGTTCGCCGGTCCCGCCCTCGCGGCCCTGTTCGCCGCGGCCCCAGGCCGCGCGAGGCCCCCTGCTTCGCCGCGGCGCGGCTACGAGGAGTGGCGCCCGGCGAGGTTGTCGGACTCGGCCGGGGTGCCGCCGGAGCCCTCGTTCTCGGCCTGCGCCTTCTCGTTGCCCTTGACGGCGTCCTCGAGCTGCTCGAGGCCGATGATGCGGACGCTGGAGCGGAAGCTGCCGTCGCGGCCGTGCTGCTCGACGTCGCCCCGGCCGGCGCCGCCGCCGCCCTGCCGGTCGCGGTCGCCGCGGTAGCCGCCGCCTCCGCCGCCGCGGAAGCCGCCCTGACCGCCGCCGCGCCGCCCGCGGCCGCCACGGCCGCGCCGGTCGTCGCCGCGGACGCGGGGGTTCACGATCGCCTTGACGTCGCGGACCGGCGTGGCCGCCAGCCGCACCCACGCGGTGAAGGTCGGGTCGCCGGGCTTGTGGCCCTGCGCCTGCTCGGCGCACACGGACGACCACTTCATCGTCTCGCCGTCGTCGCGCCGCTTCGGCTGCAGCGCCTCCAGCACGGCCTCCGCGCCGCCGACGCGCTCGATCGCCGCCGCGAGCCGCGCCTGCGCCCGCGCCGAGCGAGTGGGGGAGGTCGCCGGCGCCTGCTGCGGCGCAGCGGCCTGCGGCTGCTCGCCACCGGCCTCGCCTTCGGCCACGGCCTCGGCCGGCGCGGCCTCGGCCGCCTGCTGCTCCTCGGCCTCGCCCACCGCCGCCTGCTCCTGCTTGCGCAGCTCCGTCAGCTTCGCGAAGAACGTCCGCCGATGCCGCTCCGCCGCGGTGAGCCGCCGCCGCCTCCGCGGCTGATCCGGCCGCCCGGGCCGCCCAGGCCGCGCCCCGGCAGCCGCAGGCGACTCACCCGCGGACGCCGTCGCCTCCCGAGCCTCGGCGGGCGCAGCCGCAGCCGGCGCCCCCTCAGCGGCGGCCGGCGCCTCAGTCGCGGCGCTCTGCGGCGCCTGCGTGCCCTCGGCGGCGCTCTGCGGCGCCTCCGGCGTCACCTCGGCGGGAGCAGGCGTGCCCTCGGCGCCCGGCGACTCGGTCGCGGCGCTCTGCGGCGCCTGCGCGGCGGCCGGCGCGCCCTCGGCGGCGGGCGGCGCCTCCGCCGCGGCGCCCTGCGGCGCCTGTGCGGCGGCCGGCGTCTCCTCAGTGGGAGCCGGCGCACTCTCCGCGCTCTCGGCGGCGCTCTGCGGCGCCTCAGTGGCGGCCGGCGTCTCCTCGGTGGCAGCCGGCGCGCTCTCGGCGGCGCTCTGCGGCGCCTCCGCGGCGGCCGGCGTTTCCTCGGTGGGAGGCGCGCTCTCCGCGGCGATATTCGGCGCCTCGGCGGTGGGCGTCTCCCCGGTGGCGGCCGGCGCACTCTCCGCGCTCACGGCGGTGCTCTGCGGCGCCTCGGCGGCGGGCGTCTCCTCGGTGGCGCTCTGGGGCGCGTCCGCGGGGGCCGCGCTCTCCGATGGCTCGGCCGGGATCGCCTCGGCGGCGAGGGGGTCGCCGTGGGTGACCGGGGGGGCGTGGGGGCCGGGCGTGGCCTCGGTGGGCGTTGCCTCGGAGTCGGGGGAGGCCGGGTCCGGCTTGGGGTCCACGGTGGAGTCGAGCCCCGGGGCGTCGGCGGCGACGGCCGCCTCGGCGACGGCGTCCTCCTCCGACAGGGTCGCGGAAGGCTCGGGGGACTCTGACTCGGTGGTCGGAGCGCGGTCCTCTGGGGAGGGCGTCTCGGTCATGGTGTGGACCTCTGGCTGGCTCGGGTCGGCGCGCGGCGTAGCAAGGTTGGGCTCACGCGGCGGTGCGCGCGGTGAAAGGGGCCCCGGGGAGACGGATCTCACCCGGAAGCCGGGTCGCCAGCATAGCGATCCGGCCCGCCCGGAACGTGCGTGATCCCGGCCCGCCCACGGCCGCGTACCGACGGGCCGGGCGACTAGCATCGGCGGCATGGCCGGCGCCAATGGCGACACCCCTCGCGAGCTGTTCCTGATCGACGGGAACTCGCTGGCCTATCGCGCGTTCTTCGCGCTCCCGGAGTCGATCTCCACGTCCGACGGACGGCCCACGAACGCCATCTTCGGCTTCGCCTCGATGCTGGTGAAGATCCTCACGGACTACGGCCAGGTCCCGACCGTCGTGGTGTGGGACGCCGGCATGTCCGGCCGCAAGGAGATCTCCGCCGACTACAAGGCGCAGCGCTCCACCCGGCCCGACCTGCTCAAGCTCCAGTGGCCCCACCTGCGGCCGCTGGTGGAGGCCTTCGGCTACCGCAACGTCTCCGTCGAGGGCTTCGAGGCCGACGACGTCATCGCGGCGCTCACCGAGCAGGCCAAGGAGCGCGGGATCCCGGTCATGGTCGTCACCGGTGACCGCGACGCCTACCAGCTCGTCGACGACGGCGTGCGGATCATGTCCACCTCGCGCGGCGTGACGGACACCAAGGTCTACGACCGCCAGGGCGTGATCGACCGCTACGGCATCCCGCCGGAGCTGATCCCGGACTTCATCGGCCTCAAGGGCGACACGAGCGACAACATCCCCGGCGTCCCGGGCATCGGCGACAAGACCGCGGCCGACCTCCTGCAGCGCTTCGGCGACCTCGAGAGCGTCCTGTCGAGCGTCGACCAGATCTCCGGCGCCAAGCGCAAGGAGAACCTGACCAACCACGCCGACGACGCCCGCCTCTCCAAGCGGCTGGCCACGATGGTGCGCGACGTGCCGATCGACATCGACCTCGAGGTCGAGTTCACCAAGGTGCCCGACCGCGGCAACCTGCGGACGGTCTTCCGCGACTGGGAGCTGCGCGACCCGCTCAGGCGCCTGGAGGAGGCGCTCGAGGCCGCCGAGCTGGACGAGATCCCGCGTCCCGAGGACGTCGAGACGATCACCGTCACCACCGGGCTCGGCCGGCCGGCCGATGTCGCCCGGCTGCCCGGCGACGAGCTCACGCTGATCGTGGCCGCGCCGGAGATCCCCGAGGGCGAGCTCATCCCGCGCGAGACGAAGTGGCGTTTCGCCGCCTACGCCGGCGGCAACCGGGCGCTCGCCGGCGACCTCGACGACCCCGCGCAGCTCGTGGCGGCGGCGGGGACCCGGCCCGTGGTCGCCCACGCCGCCAAGGCCCTGCACGACGTCCCGGAGAACCTGGCGTTCGACACCGAGGTCGCCGCGTACCTGCTCGACCCCGCGCGGCGCGGCTACCCCCTCGAGGAGCTCACCGAGGAACGCGGGATCGCCGCCGACGCGGGCGACCCGCTGGCCACGCAGGCGGTGCTGATCCACGAGCTGGCAAAGCGCCAGCGCCCGCAGATCCACGAGCGGGCGCTCGAGCCGCTGCTCAACGAGATCGAGCTCCCGCTCGTCCACGTCCTGCGCGAGACCGAGAAGATCGGGATCAAGCTGGACACGCGCAGGCTCGAGACGGTGGCCACCCGCATCAAGGAGGACGTCGTCCGGCTCGAGCGCGAGATCTGGGAGCTGGCCGGCGAGGAGTTCGTCATCGGCTCGCCGCAGCAGCTCGGCGCCGTGCTGTTCGACAAGCTCAAGCTCTCGCGCAAGCGCCGTGGCAAGACCGGCTACTCCACCGACGCCCGCGTGCTGCAGGCGATCCGCGAGGAGCACGAGATCATCCCCAAGATCGAGCGCTATCGCGAGCTGAGCAAGCTCGCCCAGACCTATCTGGACGCGCTCCCCGCCTGGATCGGCGAAGACGGCCGCCTGCACACGACGTTCGAGCAGACGACGGCCTCGACCGGGCGCCTGTCCTCGATCAACCCGAACCTGCAGAACATCCCGATCCGCACCGAGACCGGCCGCGAGATCCGGGCCTGCTTCGTGGCCGAGCCCGGCGATCGCCTGTTGAGCGTCGACTATTCGCAGGTCGAGCTGCGCGTGCTCGCCCACATCGCGGGCGAGCAGGTGCTCAAGGACATCTTCGCCCGCGGCGAGGACGTCCACACCGAGACGGCGAGCGCGGTCTTCGAGCTCCCGCCCGAAAAGCTCGACGTCGGCATGCGCTCCAAGGCCAAGATGGTCAACTACGGGATCGTCTACGGGCTGAGCGCCTACGGGCTCTCCGACCGGCTGCGGATCCCCCAAGAGGAGGCGCAGGAGTTCATCGACCGCTACCTGGCGCGCTTCCCCGCCGTCGCGCAGTTCATGAAGGACGCGGTCGAGCAGGCCGAGCAGCACGGCTACGTCTCGACGCTGTTCGGCCGGCGCCGGCAGATCCCCGAGATCCGCGCGCGCAACTGGCAGATGCGCAAGCTGGGGGAGCGGCTCGCGGTCAACACGGTGATCCAGGGGACCGCCGCGGACATCATCAAGGTGGCGATGGTCCGCTGCCACGACGCGCTCGCCGCGGCCGGGCTGCGGACCCGCGTGATCCTGCAGATCCACGACGAGCTGCTGTTCGAGGGCCCGGCCGGCGAGATGGCCGCGGCGACCGAGATCGTCACCCGCGAGATGGTCGGCGCGGCCGAGCTGGATCCACCTCTGACCGTCGACGCGGGAGTCGGGGAGAACTGGCTCGACGCGAAGTAGCCTCCCTGTCCCCAGGTACGCACGAGGAGGCCGTCCCTTGAAGCTGGAGAACGAGTTCACGGTGCCCGCGGGCATCGACCAGGCGTGGTCGGTCCTGCTCGACGTCGAGCGCGTCGCGCCGTGCCTGCCCGGCGCGGCCGTCGAGCCGGGGGCCGGCGAGGAGGGCGTCTACAACGGCACGATGACGGTCAAGATCGGGCCGATCACCGCGCGCTACAAGGGGACGGTCCGGGTCCTGGAGGCCGACGAGGCCAACCGCCGCGCGGTCATGCGCGCCCAGGCCAAGGATGCCCGCGGCCAGGGCACGGCGTCGGCGACGATCACCTCGACGATGGAGGAGGCGCCCGACGGCACCCGCGTGAAGGTCGTCACCGACATGCGCGTGACCGGCCCGGCCGCCCAGTTCGGCCGCGGGGTGATGCAGGACGTCTCGGCGAAGATGATGCGCCAGTTCGCCGACTGCCTGGCCCAGGAGATGGGCGGCGGCCCGGCGGCTGCCCCGGCGGACGCCACGTGGAGCGCGGCGGCGGGCGACGAGCCGTCCGGTGGGCCCGCGGCGGGCGGCGAGCCGGCGGCTCCGGCTCCGGCGGCAGCCGGGAACGGCGACGTGGCGCCGGCGCAAGCCCCGCCCGAGGAGGCGGCGGCGCCGGCGGGCGAGGCCCCCGCGGCGCCCCCGCGGCCGCGGCCCACGCCCGAGGTGCTCGACCTGGCCGACGCGGGGCGGGAGGCCGTGCTCAAGCGCGCCGCGCCGGTGGTCGGCGCCGCGCTGGTGCTGCTGATCCTCCTGCGGATCATCCGCCGCTGAAGTTCATCCAAACGGCGCCGCGGCGCTGGTACGATCGCGCCGAGATGCGCGGTCGCCGGCGCATGCTGCTCCAGGTCCTGAGCGAGACGTTCTTCCTGCTCGTCCTCGGGGTGGTGGCGATGTTCGCGTTCTTTGTCGCCCTGGGAGCCCTCAAGCCCGGCCAGGTGGTCGGATTGTCGATCGCGGTCGCCGTGCTGGCCGCGATCTGGGTCGCCCACGCCATGTGGGCCACGCGCCACTCGGACGGCCGCGACCCGGCGACCGTCCGCGCTCGCGAGCGGCGCGGTTTCTAAAGATCGCCGCCGACTCAGCCGACTACCGGGGCAACCATGCCCTCGCTCGTCTCTCGCCTCGGTATCCGGGGCCAGCTCCTCATCGCACCCGCCGCCGTCCTCGTCCTGATGGGCGTGCTCGGCCTCGTCGGGTACCGCGGCCTCGCCGACGCCGCCGACCAGGCCCGCGTCTCCGCCGCCGAGACCACCGTCGTCGAGAACCTGCGCGACTCGAACTCGCGCATGTTCGAGGGCGACCGCTTCCTGAGCCTCGGGCTGCGCGCCACCAGCGCGAAGGACTTCAAGGCCATGCGCGCCGAGGACGTCGACGTGATGAAGGAGTCCTTCGACGGCTTCACGCAGTTCGCCCAGCACGCCCGCACGCCCGCGCTGCGTCGCCAGGCGGCCGCTCAGGCGGCGCTCATCGCCAAGATCGAGCGCGGCCGCCAGCACGTCTTCGACCTCGCCGCCGGCAGCATCGGCAAGCCGCTCTCGCC
>JAICUS010000557.1 GCA_025935735.1 Solirubrobacteraceae bacterium
GTCCTGCGCGGCTCTTCGTCCGCCGCGCACTCCAACGCCGTGCTCGCGGCCGTGGCCCGCGAGGCCGCGGAGGGCGCCGGGCTGCCCGCCGGGTGCCTCGCGCTGGTGGCCGGCGGCGGCCGGGAGGAGCTGGCCGAGCTCGCCGGCCAGGAGGGCGTGGTCGACCTGATCATCCCGCGCGGCGGCGAGGGGCTGAAGAAGGCGCTCAGCGCGGTCGCCCGCGTGCCGGTCATCTACGCGGCCTCCGGCAACTGCCATGTCTACGTCGACGCGTCGGCCGACCTCGACATGGCCGAGCGGATCATCGTCAACGCCAAGGTCCAGCGGCCGGGCGTGTGCAACGCGGCCGAGACGCTGCTCGTCCACGCGGCCGTCGCCGAGGCGTTCCTCCCGCGCGCGCTGGCCGCGCTGAGCGGCGAGGGCGTGGAGCTGCGCGGCGATGCGCGCGCCCGCGCGCTGGCCACCGTGACCGTCGCCGAGGCCACCGAGGACGACTGGGCCGAGGAGTTCCTCGCGCTGGTCCTCGCGGTGCGGGTCGTCGACTCGCTCGCGGAGGCGATCGCGCACGTCAACCGCTACGGCTCCGGCCACTCGGAGGCGATCGTCACCCGCGACCGCGACGCCGCGCGGGCGTTCCAGCTCGGCGCCGACGCCGCGTGCGTCTACGTGAACGCCTCGACGCGCTTCACCGACGGCGGCGAGTTCGGGATGGGCGCGGAGATCGGCAACTCCACGCAGAAGCTCCACGCGCGCGGCCCGATCGGCCTGCGCGAGCTCTGCACGACGCGCTACCTCGTCGACGGCGACGGTCACGTCCGCGCGTAGTGACGTGGCCCCTAGGATCGGGCTGCTCGGGGGGACGTTCAACCCCCCGCACCTCGCGCACCTCGTCTGCGCGCAGGAGGCGCTGGTCCAGCTCGGGCTGGACCGGGTGCTGCTCGTGCCCGCGTTCGAGCCGCCGCACAAAGAGGTGGAGGCGGACCCCGGCGTAGAGCACCGGGTCGAGCTCTGCCGGCTGGCGATCGCCGGCGACGAGCGCTTCGCCGTCTCCCGCGTCGAGGCCGACGTTCCGGTGCGGTCCTTCACGGTCGATACCCTCTCCAGGCTGCATGAGACGCACCCCGAGGCCGAGCTGACCTTCATCGTGGGAGGCGACATGGCGTTCTCGCTGCCCACCTGGCGCGAGCCGGAGGCCGTCCTGTCGCTGGCGACGCTGGGCGTGGCCGAGCGCGAGGGGGTCAAGCGCGCCGACATCAGCGGGCGCCTCGCCGGCCTGGCGGGCGCCGACCGCATCCGCTTCTTCGACATGCCCCGCCTCGACATCTCCTCCTCGCTGATCCGCCGCCGGGTGGCGGCGGGCCTGCCGATCCACTTCCTCGTGCCCGAGGCGGTCGAGACGTACATCCACCGCGCCGGCCTGTACGGCGCCGAGCGGGCCGTATGAGCGCCCGCGCGGGCGAGCAGGCCCGCCCGATCGAGCCCACACGGCTGGCCGAGCTGATCTCCGGCTACGCCTCCGACGTCAAGGCGTTGGACATCGTCGAGCTCGACCTGCGCGGCGTGCTCGGCTACACGGACTACTTCGTCATCTGCTCCGGCGGCACCGACCGCCAGACCAAGGCGATCCACGACCGCATCCACGAGAACATGAAGAAGCAGCACGGCCTGCTGCCCCGCCGCGTGGAGGGCCTCTCCGAGGCACGCTGGATCCTCATGGACTACCTCGACGTGATCGTCCACGTCTTCACGCCGGAGGCGCGCGAGTACTACCGCCTCGAGCAGCTCTGGGGCGAGGCGCCCAAGCGCACCGTGGAATAGCGAAGGCCGCCTCATTCGACGGCCTTCAAAGGAGTGGAGCCAGGGGGGCTCGAACCCCCGACCTCGTGGCTGCCAGCCACGCGCTCTCCCAGCTGAGCTATGGCCCCAAGTTCGTACCTGACAGCATAGTTTACCCGCTCGACCTGGTTGTTTCTCGCGGGTTCGAGTCTGAGATGCAGCACGCGGCGACCGTCCACTCTCTCGACCGGGACGTAGTAGCAGCGTTCGCTCGCCGGACAATACGCCGCGATCGCCATCTCGGCGATGCCGCCTTTCATGGTGGGCGTCAGCATGATGCGAACACTAGTTCGTGTGCTGGACGGAACGCCGCGCCCCGCCAGGGAACGCGGCCGTCCGGGCGCTAACCTCCGCGCCGCATGGCCGACCACCATTACGACCCGCGCGCGATAGAGCCCAAGTGGCAGGACGTCTGGGCGCGCGAGCACACGTGGGAGGTCACGAACGAGGACGACGGGAGCCCGCGCTCGTACGTGCTGGAGATGCTGCCGTACCCCTCCGGCGAGCCGCACATGGGGCACCTGAAGAACTACTCGGTGGGCGACGCCGTGGCCCATTTCCGCCGGCGCAACGGCATGCGCGTCCTGCACCCGATGGGCTACGACGCGTTCGGCCTGCCGGCGGAGAACAACGCGATCAAGACCGGGCAGCATCCCCGCGAGGCGACCGAGGCCTCGATCGCCGCCTTCCAGCAGCAGATGCGCTCGTGGGGCATCTCGATCGACTGGTCGCGCGAGATCAGCTCGCACGACCCGCGCTACTACCGCTGGACCCAGTGGATCTTCCTGCAGCTGTTCCACCGCGGGCTGGCCTACCGCAAGGAGGCGGCGGTCAACTGGTGCCCCAAGGACGCCACCGTGCTGGCCAACGAGCAGGTGATCGACGGGCGCTGCGAGCGCTGCGGCACGGTCGTCGAGCTGCGCCAGCTCGAGCAGTGGTTCTTCCGCATCACCGACTACGCGGACCGCCTGCTGGACGACCTGGAGACCATCCAGTGGCCGCACAACGTGGTCACGATGCAGCGCAACTGGATCGGCCGCTCCGAGGGCGCCGAGGTGACGTTCTCCTGCCCCGAGGTGGGCGTCGACTACTCGGTCTTCACGACCCGCCCCGACACCCTGTTCGGCGCGACGTTCTTCGTCATGGCGCCCGAGCATCCCGACGTGTTCAAGCTGGCCGCCGGGACCGAGCACGAGCAGGCGGTCAAGGACTACGTCAACCAGGTCCTGAGCGAGAGCAGCGAGGAGCGGGCGGACACCGAACGGACGAAGACCGGCGTCCCGCTGGGCCGCACGGTCGTCAACCCCGTCAACGGCGAGCGGCTGCCGATGTTCGTGGCCGACTACGTGCTGATGGAGTACGGGACCGGGGCGATCATGGCCGTCCCCGCCCACGACGAGCGCGACCACGACTTCGCGCAGGTCTTCCACCTGCCGGTCCGCCGCGTGGTGGGCGGCGGCGAGGCGCTGCCCTACACCGGCGACGGGCCGCTGGTCAACTCGGCGCCCGAGTTCGACGGCCTGCACAACCGCGACGCGCTGGAGAAGATCGTCGACTGGCTCGACCGCGAGGGGAAGGGCCATCGCTCGGTCAACTACCGCCTGCGCGACTGGCTGCTGTCCCGCCAGCGCTACTGGGGGTGCCCGATCCCCGTCGTCTACTGCGAGACCGACGGGATCGTCGCCGTGCCCGAGGACGACCTGCCGGTCGAGCTGCCGGACGTCAGCGACTACGCGCCGAAGGGCCGCTCGCCGCTCGCGGCGGCCGAGGACTGGCTGAACACGACCTGCCCACGCTGCGGCGGGCCGGCGCGCCGCGAGACGGACACGATGGACACGTTCGTCGACTCGTCCTGGTACTACCTGCGCTACTGCGACGCCCGCAACGAGGACGCCGCCTGGGACCGCAAGGTGCTCGCGCAGTGGATGCCGGTGGACCAGTACATCGGCGGCATCGAGCACGCGATCCTGCACCTGATGTACGCGCGCTTCTTCATCAAGGCGCTCGCGGACATGGAGCTGCTGGACGTCCAGGAGCCGTTCCAGGCCCTGTTCACGCAGGGGATGATCACCCGCGACGGGGCAA
>JAICUS010000249.1 GCA_025935735.1 Solirubrobacteraceae bacterium
CCAGCGGCGGCAGGTGGCCGGCGCTGGCCCAGCGCAGCTCGCCGGTCGCGGGGTCGAGCAGCACGAGCTGGCAGGTGACCATCCCCAGGCCGCCGGCGAGCACGAGCGCGTCGAGCCGGGCAAGCAGCGCGGCGGGCGGGTGCCCCTCGCGGGCGTACGCGCGCAGGGCGTGGCTGACCTGCCCCATGGTCGCCGCGGCGCGGATGCCGTGGCCGGCGACATCACCGATCGCCAGCGCCACGCGGCCGTCGGACAGCGGGATCGCGTCGTACCAGTCGCCGCCCACCCGCAGCTCCCCGACCGCCGGGACGTAGCGCCCCGCGAGGTCGAGCTCGGGCAGCTCCGGCAGCCGCTCGGGCAGCAGGCTGCGCTGCAGCGCCTCGGCCACGTCCTCGGCCCGCACCGCGCGGTCTCGCTGGGCGGAGGCGACGGCCTCGCGCAGCCGGGCCAGCTCGAGGTGGGAGCGCACGCGGGCGACCAGCTCGGCGGACGAGAACGGCTTGACCAGGTAGTCGTCGGCGCCGGCCTCCAGGCCCTCGATGGTCGCCTCGTCGCCCGCCCGCGCCGACAGCAGGATCACCGGCAGGCGCTCGGTCGCGGGGTCGGCGCGGAGCGCCCGCAGCAGGCCGAAGCCGTCCAGCCGGGGCATCATCACGTCGGCCACCACGAGGTCCAGCCCGCCGTCCCGGGCCCGCTCGAGCGCGGCGGCGCCGTCGGAGGCGCCCTCGACGGCCCAGTGCGGCTCCAGCAGGCGCAGCAGGTAGTCGCGCATGTCGGCGTTGTCGTCGGCCACCAGCAGGCGCGCGCCGGTGCGCGGCTGCGCGGGGGCGCCCCAGCGGGCCGCCTCGGCCAGCGCGCCGGCGGCCTCGCCGCTCGGGGCCCGGGGCGCCGGCGTCTGACCGGACAGCGGCAGCTCGACCGTGAACGCCGAGCCCTCGCCGACCGCGCTCTCCACGCTCACCGTCCCGCCCTGGAGGCTCACGAGCTCGCGGACCAGCGCGAGCCCGATGCCGGTGCCCTCATGGCTGCGCCCCTCCGTGCCGCGCACGCGGTGGAAGCGCTCGAAGACGTGCGGCAGGTCGGCCTCGGGGATGCCCGCGCCGGTGTCGGCGACGATGAGCGCCGCGCGGGCGTCGCGGCTGCCCACGGTGACCCGCACGCCGCCGTGCCGCGTGAACTTGTAGGCGTTGGACAGCAGGTTGAGCACGACCTTCTCGGTCATCTCGGGGTCGGCCAGGGCGACGACGGGCTCGCGCGGGCGGACGATCTCCAGCCGCAGGCCGGCGCTCTCCATCAGCGAGCGGAAGCCGCTCGCCGCCTCGGCCACGAGCGCCGTGAGGTCGATCGGCTCCAGCGCCGGCGCCATCCCGCCGGCCTCCAGGCGGGAGAAGTCGAGCAGCCCGTTGACGAGCCGCAGCAGCCGCAGCGCGCTGCGCTGCGCGATCTCGACGCGGTCGCGCTGCGGACCGGGCAGCGCCGCGTCCGCGTCGCCGAGCGCGTCGGCCAGCGGCCCGAGCATCAGCGTGAGCGGCGTGCGGAACTCGTGCGAGACGTTGGCGAAGAACTCGGTCTTGGCCCGGTCGAGCTCGGCCAGCGCGTCGGCCCGGCGGCGCTCGTGCTCGCGGCCCGCAGCGGTGGCCGCCGCGGTGGCGACCTGGTCGGCCAGCAGGCGGAAGAACTCGCGGTAGTCGTCGTCGAGCGCGCGGTGCGGGCTGGTGCCGGCCACCAGCTCTCCGGCGTCGCGCACCTCCAGCACGAGCGGCGCGGCGCCCTCGGGCTGCTCGCCGGTGCTGGCCACCGCGTCGCCGAGCGCCAGCCGGGCGCACGGGATGTCCAGCGGGTTGGTGGCCAGCGCGGCCACCGCCGTGGTGCAGACCTCGGCCACGCTCTGGGCCTCGGCCGTGCGGGAGGCCAGCTCGGCCACGGTCCGCAGCCGGCGGTCGGCCAGCACGCGCTCGGTGGTCTCGGTGACCGCCGTGAAGACGCCGCCGACCTTGCCGCCCGCGTCGCGGATCGGGCTGTAGGAGAACGTGAAGTAGCACTCCTCGACGTAGCCGTTGCGGTCGAGCATCAGCACCTGGTCCTCCGACCACGTCGCCTCGCCCGTGGCCATCACGCCGCGCAGCATCGGCCCGATCACGTCCCAGATCTCCGGCCAGACGGCCGCGCCGCGGCCACCCATGGCCAGCGGGTGCTTGCTCGCGCCGAGCACCGGCCGGTAGGGGTCGTTGTAGAGCATCACGAGGTCCTCGCCCCACCACAGCAGGATCGGGAACCGCGAGCTCAGGCAGATGCTGACCGCGGTGCGCAGGCTGTCCGGCCAGGACTCCGGCGGGCCGATCGGCGTGCGCGCCCAGTCGAGCCCGCGCATCAGCGCTCCGGCCTCGCCGCCGCCGGCCAGGAAGCCGGCGGATTCTGAGGCCGGCACGGACATCGCGGTGGGATTCTTGCTCACGCCACCGCGGTGGACGCCGGTGACGTCAACACACCGTCCGTGACTGTGCTCACGCTGACGCTCAGCGGCTCGCTGCCGTCCTCGGCGATCTCGACCTCGCCGCTGGACTGCCCGACCTCCACCGGGAAGACCTTCGCGGGCTCCGCGGAGCCCGCGCGGCGGACGGCGACGACCAGGCCGGTGGGCGGCGGGCCCGCGCCGGCGTCGAAGCCGACGGTGAGCGTCCGGCCGGCGCGCGCGGCGACGATGCGCGGCGGCGGCGGGACGGGCGGCGCCTGCGGCGCGGTGCGCGCGGCGGCCTGGGCCGCCGTGGCCACCAGGCGCGCCGGGTCGTCGAACTGCGCGTGGCCGGCTGGGCCGCGCGGGCTGGTCGCGTCGATCGGCGAGCCCTGCGGCTTGGTGTCGCCCCAGAAGCCGGGCCAGCGCACCCAGCCGGGCACGGTGTCGCCGAGGTCGACCAGCGCGGGGTCGACCGCCGGGCCGTGGCCGTCGGCGTGGTCGAACCACACGCCGGTCCAGTGCGTCCCGGGGCGGAAGTAGTTGGCGTGCGAGCCGCGGGCGACGTAGACCAGCGGCGTGTCGGGGTCGGCCGGCACGGTCTGGACGTAGCTCCAGTCGTGCGCCTCGGCGGACTTGTGCTGGCTGTAGACCGCCTGCTGGGGCGTGTCGTCGTCGCTCACCCGGATCTGGATCATCTCCCAGTCGCCCTCGTGGTCGCCGGCGCTGAGCAGCGGGCCGGCGAGCTGGAAGTCGTCGTAGTAGTAGAAGAACCAGTACTGCAGCCACAGCTGCCCGTGGCTGTCGCGGCGGGCGTGGCCGTGGACCCGGTTGCGGTAGCGGACCTGCGCGTGCAGCGCGGCGGCGTGCCCGGCGTAGTCGCGGGTGGTCTCGCCGATGGTGTCGGTGCCCTTCACGGCCGTGCCGTCGGCGTACTTCTTCTGGCCCAGGAAGCCGAGGGTCAGCTCGGGCGGCCTGGCCAGCACCGTGCCGTCCGCCCGCTTGAGGACGTTGGCCGGCGAGTCGGTCCAGATCGCCGCCGAGTCGGCGAAGTAGGCCTCCTGCGAGTCGTAGACGAGGCGCGGCACGTGGCGCGCCAGCAGCGTGTGCGGATCGGTCATCGTCGTGGATGCCGACGCTACCGGGTTCAAGAGGGCGGCTGGTGGGAAGATCCCGGGCATGGCCGAGCTTCCCTCCGAGCGCCTGTTCGGCGACTACGGCGAGTGGCCGGGGCGCGATGTGCTGGACTCGTCCGGCGACCGCCTCGGCGACGTGCGCGAGATCTACCTGGACCGCGACACCGGGCGCCCCGAGTGGGTGCTGGTCGAGGTCGAGGACGACGAGCCCCGGTTCGTCCCGCTCGCGGACGCCTCCGTCGAGTCGTCGGCGATCCGCGTCGCCCATCCCGCCTCCGTCGTCCGCGCCGCGCCGAGCATCGGGCCGGAGGCGCACATCGACAACGACCAGGAGCGCCGGCTCTACGAGCACTACGGCATCCGCTACTCCGAGACGCAGTCGGACTCCGGGCTGCCGGCGAACGTGACCGTCGGCCCGGCCGCGCCGCCGGAGGACGTGCCGCCCGAGGACACCGCCACCGCCGAGGCCGCCGCGGCCGGAGCGGGCCCGCACGCGCCGGTGCCCGGCGAGGAGCACGCACCGGCGAGCGACGACCAGGCGACCGCGGAGATGCCGGCGGCGTCCGAGGCCGCTGAGCAAGAGGCGCGCTGGTCGGGGCTGGACGCGCCGGCCGCCGACACCACACCTCCCGCCGACACCACACCTCCCGTGGACACCACACCGCTCGCCGAAGCCGCGCCGCCGGGTGACATTGCGCCGGCCGCCGAGACCGCGCCGCCTCCGGACGCCGTGCCGCCGGAGGAGCCCGCCGACGCGGCGCCGCCGGTCGCCACACCCGGGCTGCCGCCGTCCGGCCCGCCCGAGCCGCCCGCGTTCGCGCCGGAGGAGCCGCCGGCCACGCCCGGCCTGCCGCAGCCCGAGCCGCCCGCCCCGCCGCGGGCGTTCCCGCCTCCCCCTCCCCCGCCCGAGCCGGGCGGCGGGAAGCTGGCGCTGACCGGCGGCAAGCGGCGCCTCGGGATGGCCGGCGGCGCGGCGCTCGTGGCCGCGGCGCTGTTCCTCGTGGTCAGGCGGCTGCGGAGCTGAACGGCGTCAGCGCGTCGCGCGCCCAGCCGGGGATCTCCGTCTTCGCCCAGGTCTTCGCGTCGACGAAGACCTGGCGCAGCCGGCCCTCGACCAGCAGCTCGCCGTCGCGGCGGATGTCCATCTCCAGCGTCACGCTGGTCGTGCCGAAGCTCGCCACCTCCGCGCCAACGGCGATCACGTCGTCGAAGCGCGCCGGCGCGCGGAAGCGCAGGTTCGCCTCGGCCACGACGACGTCCACTCCCCGCTCCACCATCTGCTGCCAGCTCCCGAGCGCCTCGCGGTAGAGCTCGGTGACCCCGATGTCGAAGTACAACAGGTAGTTGGCGTTGAACACGATCCCCTGCGGATCGCACTCGCCGTAGCGGACGCGCAGCTCGTGGGCGAAGGGCACGGCGGGGCACGCTAGTAGAGTCGCCGCCATGTGGGGGCGCACCGCCTCGGAGCTGGCGGCGGGCCTGCGCGCAGGGGCGTTCTCGGCGCGCGAGGTGATGGAGGCCCACCTGGCGCGGATCGAGGCCGTCAACCCGCGCGTGAACGCGATCGTCACGCTGGTCGAGCCGGAGCAGGCGCTCGCCGCGGCGGACGCGGCCGACGCGCGCCGGGCGCGGGGCGAGCCGCTCGGCGTCCTGCACGGGCTGCCGTGGGCGGTCAAGGACCTCGAGGAGACGGCCGGGCTGCGCACCACCTACGGCTCGCCGCTGTTCGCCGACCACGTTCCCGAGGCCGACTCGCTGATGGTCGCGCGGCTCAAGCGCGCCGGGGCGCTCGTGATCGGCAAGACGAACACGCCCGAGTTCGGCGCCGGCTCGCAGACGTTCAACCGCGTGTTCGGCGTCACCCGCAACCCGTACGACCTGGCCCGCACCCCGGGCGGCTCCAGCGGCGGCGCAGCGGCCGCGGTGGCCGCCGGGATGCTGCCGCTGGCCGACGGCTCCGACCTCGGCGCGAGCGTGCGCAACCCGGCGGCGATGTGCAACCTCGTCGGGCTGCGCCCGACGGCCGGGCGCGTCCCCGACGTCGGCCCCGGCGACCTGTGGAACCCGCTCGCCGTGCTCGGGCCGATCGGGCGCAGCGTCGACGACCTGGCGCTGTTCCTGCAGGCGGTGGCCGGCCCGCACCCCGGCGACCCCCTCTCGCTCGCCGACCCGCCCGAGGCGTTCGCCGCCGACCTGCGCACCGACCCGCGCGGGCTGCGGATCGCCTGGAGCCGCGACCTCGGCGGCCTGCCGGTCGCGCCCGAGGTCACCGCGGTGCTCGAGGCTCAGCGGGCCACGTTCGAGGCGCTCGGCTGCGTCGTCGAGGACGCCGAGCCGGACCTCGCGGACGCGGACGAGGGGTTCGAGACGCTGCGCGCGCTGGGCTACCTCGCGTTCACCCACCTGATCGACGACGTCAAGCCGGACATCGCGGACAACATCCGGGTCGGGCTCGAGCTGAACGGCCCGCGGGCGGCCCGGGGCTTGACGCTGCGCACCGAGCTCTTCCGGTGCATGGCCGCGTTCCTGGAGCGCTACGACGCGCTCGCCGCGCCGGTCACCCAGGTGCCGGCCTTCCCGGTGGAGGTCGAGTGGCCGCGCGAAGTGGCCGGGACGCCGATGCGCACGTACATCGAGTGGTTCCGGTCGTGCTCGCGCATCACCATCACCGCCCACCCCGCGATGTCCGTGCCCGCCGGGTTCACCCCGGACGGGCTGCCGGTCGGCCTGCAGCTGGTCGGCCGCCACCGGGGCGAGCTGGAGCTGCTGCGGCTGGCCCGCGCGTTCACCGAGGCCACGGGCCTGCTGGACCGCACGCCCGATGCCCTGGCCTGAGACGCCGCCCACGGCGGCTCACCGCGCCGCCTACGCGGACGCCGAGCCGCGCCCGTTCTGGCCGCGCCCCGCCGACGCCGCGCCCGCCCTGGACGGGACCGTCGACTGCGACCTGTGCATCGTGGGCGCGGGCTTCACGGGGCTGTGGGCGGCGCTGCACGCCAAGGCGGACGATCCCGGCCGCGACGTCGTGCTGCTGGAGGCCGAGACGGCCGGGTTCGGCGCCAGCGGCCGCAACGGCGGCTTCGCCGTGTCCTCGCTCACCCACGGGCTGGCCAACGGGCTGGCGCGCTTCCCGGAGGAGATGCCGGCGCTCGAGCGGCTCGGGCAGGCGAGCTTCGCCGGCTTCGTCTCCGACCTCGAGCGCCACGGCGTCGACTGCGACTTCGAGCCGACCGGCGAGCTGCTGGCGCTGACCGAGCCCTACCAGGCGGCCGCGATGGAGGAGGACGCGGACGCCTTGCGGCGCTTCGGCCACGAGGTGACGCTGTTCGACGGCCCGGCGATGCGCGCGGAGATCGGCTCGCCCACCTACCTCGGCGGCGTGTGGGTCCGCAGCGGGGCCGGGATCCTCGACCCGGGGAAGCTGGCCGTCGGCCTGCGCGCGGCCGCGCTGGCGCTCGGCGTGCGTCTCTTCGAGCACTCGCCGGTCCAGGCGCTGCGGCCGGGCGAGCTGCACACGCCCGCCGCCCGCGTCCGCGCGCGCCGGGTGCTGCTGGGCACGAGCGCCTTCCCGCCGCTGGTGCGGGCGATCCGGCGCTACGTCGTGCCGGTCTACGACTACGTGCTGGTCAGCGAGCCGCTGGGGAGCCGCCGCGGCGAGATCGCCTGGCGGCGCCGCCAGGGGATCGGCGACGCGGGCAACCAGTTCCACTACTACCGGCTGACCGCGGACGACCGGATCCTGTGGGGCGGCTACGACGCGGTCTACCGCTACCGCGGGCCGGTGCGGCCGGACCTCGACGACCACGACGCGACGTTCGCCAAGCTCTCGCAGCACTTCTTCCACACGTTCCCGCAGCTCGATGGCCTGCGCTTCACCCACCGCTGGGGCGGGGCGATCGACACCAGCAGCCGCTTCTCGGTGTTCTTCGGCACCGCCCACGGCGGCCGGCTGGCCTACGCGGCGGGCTACACCGGGCTCGGCGTGGGCGCGTCGCGGTTCGGCGCGCGGGTGGCGCTGGACCTGCTCGACGGCCGCGACACCGAGGCCACCCGCCTGCGCTACGTGCGCTCCAAGCCGGTCCCGTTCCCGCCCGAGCCGCTGCGCTGGGCGGCGATCCAGCTCACCCGCAACCGGCTGGCGGCGGCGGACCGGCGGGAGGGGCGGCGCGGGCTGTGGCTGGGCCTGCTGGACCGGCTGGGCCTCGGCTTCGACTCCTGACCGCCTCGAGGTCCGCGCGCAGCGTGTCTTCGAGCCGGCCCTCGCCGCTCAGCGCCCACAACACGAGCGAGCCGTTGTAGGCCACGTAGAGCGCGCGGGCGAGCCCCGTGTCGCCGACGCGGGCCGCCAGCTGCGCCTGGACGCTCGCGGCGTGCTCCGCGGCGGCGGCGCGGAACTCCGGGTCGGACACGTCGAGCTCCAGCAGCGCCAGCTGGTGGGCGAACGCGGCCCGGTCGCCCAGGCCGGCGGCCAGCGCGACGAGCGCGTCGACGACGTCGCCCTCCGGCAGCCGCGCCCCGGCCGCGGCGTGGCTCGCCGCGGCCAGCAGCAGTGCCCGCTTGGAGCCGAAGCGCTCGGCCAGCGTCGAAGCCCCCAGGCCCGCCTCCCCCGCCACGTCGGCGAGCGCCAGCCGCGCCACGACGCGCGCCGCCACCGCCCGCCGCGCGGCGTCGAGGACCTGGGCGTCGG
>JAICUS010000691.1 GCA_025935735.1 Solirubrobacteraceae bacterium
CGGCAGCTCGGCTTGCTCATGCAGCAGCTTGACGAAGCGCTCGAGGGCGGCGAGGGCCACCCGCTCGCGGCGCCCCGGCCGCACCCGAAGCAGTGCAACACGCGCTGTCCCGTGGCGCGATCCTGCCCGATCCCGCAGGAGCAGCGCGGCGTCGGCGTCCTGACGGAGATGTCCGATGCCACGGCCGAGGCGAACCGTTGGCTGGTGATCCGCGCGCTGGACAAGCAGATGCGCGAGGCCCTGAAGGCCAAGCACGAGGCCACGAAGAGGTACATCCCGGTCGTGGACAACCTTGTGCTCGGGTGGCACGCCAAGCCGTCGGGTGGCCGCGAGTTCGCGATCAAGGAGAGGACGACATGACCGCCACGCGTCGAAAGCGCTCAGCGCCATGAGCGACCAGTTCTTCCCCCTCGACGCCGACAAGATCGTGGTCGACGCGATCGTGGAGCACGACCCGAGCAAGGTCTTTGTGCTGCTCTCCGGTGGCAACGACTCCACGGTGTTGACCTCGTGGGCACGCCGCGCGTTCGGCGACAAGATCGACGCGGCGGTGTTCATCGATACGGGCACATCGATCGAGCCCGACCCGGCTGACCCGAGCGACACGACACCGAGCGTGCGCGAGTTCGTGGAGGCGTTCTGTGCGAATCGCCACCTGCCGCTGATCGTGCTGGAGGCGGGCGACGCCTATCAGCGCATGGTGCGCGAGCACGGCGTGCCCGGCCCCGGCGCGCACCGCTACCCCTACGTCAACCTCAAGGAGCGCCAACTCGATCGGCTGATCCGCGAGCACAAGACCCGCTGGAATGACCGCATAATGCTGCTCACGGGTGCCCGCCGTTTGGAGTCGCAGCGGCGCATGGGGCAAGCCGTGCCCGTCAAGCGCGACGGCTGCACGGTATGGGTCAACCCGCTCATCGACTGGACGGCCACCGACATGCGCGCCTACCGCGAGCGCCATGGCCTCGAAGAGTCGCCGGTCGCCGCGCTGCTGCACCGATCGGGCGAGTGCAACTGCGGGGCATTCGCCGAGCCGGGCGAGCGCGAGATGCTGCGCTCGCTGGTCCCGCAATGGTTCGAGCGCGTCATCGTCGGTGCCGAGGCGGCTGCGCGAGCGCACGGCAAGTGGGCGAACTGGGGCCAGCGACCGCCGCACGCCCGCGATCGCGAAGATCTCGGCCCGCTCTGCAACGGCTGCGCCCTACCGCCGGGCGTGGCGGTATGAACGGGCCTACTGCATTGCAACGGGCGCAGCCGCCAACCTTCCCGCCCGCCCGCCCCATCCGCCTCAGCGACGCCGAGCACCGCCAGATCGAACGCGACGCAGAGGCCCGGCCACGCACCGCGACCGAGTGGCGGCAGGTGGCCGACAACACCACCGACAACCTCATCGCCACGGAGGCGCGCCTGGGCTGGATCGGGCTGCTACTGGAGGACGCGCTGCGGCTGCTCGTGCGGCGCCAGCGAGACATCGACGCGCTCCGGGCCGCGGCGCGCGCGGACACCCTGCTCATCGACACCCTGCTCGAAAGGACCGCCACATGCCCACCGCCAACCGCGTCGGCCGCGACGGGTTCACCGGGTCGCCCATCACCCTCTGGTGCCCTTCCTGCGAGGACTGGGTGATCGAGAGGGGCACCATCTGCGTGTGGTGCGAAGGGGCGCTCGAGCCACGGCCCAAGCCGCGTCGCAGCGGCCACCCGGGGCGCGACGAGCAGGCCCGCCTCGCTCGCGAGCGCAAGGCCGAGGCCACGCGCCGGATGAGGCGCATGTACGAGGAGGGCAGGCCGCTGACGGCGATCGCGCTGGCGACGGGCGTGCATCGTGCGACGGTGGCCCGGCGGCTGGCGCGATGAGCGCCTGCTTCTTTCGCGACTTCCCCGACGCCGGCCCGTGCGTCGGGCGCCTGCGCCGCGGCCATCTGTGCCCGAAGCGTGTCCTGCGCCAGTACGGCCACGAGCGCGCGGTGTGGGACGATCGCGCCTGGGCGTGGATGTGCGGCGGCGAGGGCCACGGCAATGCCGGGCACCACGGGGGTTTCGATGGCCTGCGGCTGCGCATCCCGGCGAACATGCTGCCGACCGACTTCCGCGAGATGATGGCCGAGATCGGGATGGAGTGGTGGATCGACAAGATGCTGACGGGACCGAGGCGGTCGTGAGCCGCGACGGCATCATCCTCGCCATCGACCCCGGCCCTGAGCAGAGCGCGTGGGTGGAGCTGGAGAACGGTCGCCCGGTTGAGCACGTCGTCGAAGCAAACGACGCCGTGCTGCGCACGCTTGGCCGCTACCGCATCGTGGCCACGCTCGCCATCGAGATGATCGCCTCCTACGGGATGCCGGTGGGGGCCGAGACGTTCGAGACGTGCCTGTGGATCGGACGCTTTCAGCAGCGGTGGCTCGACACGCGCGAGGTCCCCGCGCTGAGTCCCGTACGGACCATCTACCGCCGCGACGTGAAGCTGCATCTGTGCGGCTCGGCGCGAGCGAAGGACGCCAACGTGCGCCAAGCCCTGATCGACCGCTACGGCCCCGGCAAGGAGGCGGCCGTCGGGCGCAAGGCGAGCCCCGGCCCCCTGTACGGGATGAAGTCGCACGTCTGGTCGGCGCTGGCCGTGGCGGTCACCGTGGCCGACAACGAAGACGCGGCCCCCTTTCAGGAGCCGCGTCAGTGACCGCCAAGTCACGAGAGGTCACGTTGCCGTGGCCCAACGAGAGGGAGCCTACACGATGGGTCAGCGCAAGGCCAGGACCAGGAGCACGATGACCAGGATGAGGGTGATGACGTCAATCAGCGGAGAGTTCATGGCCACAACGGTACGGGAGGGATCGGCGTGA
>JAICUS010000605.1 GCA_025935735.1 Solirubrobacteraceae bacterium
CGTCGCCCATGTAGGCCACCAGCGTGCCGCCGTGGTCGAGGATCGCCTCGCTCATCGCGGTCAGGTAGCGGTTGAGCGCCTCGATCACCTGCTCCGGCTAGAGCGTCTCGCTGTAGCTCGTGAAGCCGCGCAGGTCGCTGAACAGCACCGTGGCCGCCCGGCGCACGCCGCCCAGCCGCACCCCGTCGGCGTCGGCCAGCACCTGGTCGACCACGGTCTCGGGGACGAAGCGGGCGAACGCGTCGCGGGCCTGCTCGCGCTCGAAGGCCACGGTCAGGCCGTTGATCGCCGCCGTGGCCAGCAGCGCGAGGACGCCGGCGACCAGCGCGTAGACGAAGCCGACGATCGTGCCGCCGTTGAACGCGAGTTGCGCGCCCACGAGCAGCGCGACCAGCGCGCCCAGGCCGAGCGCGAGCGAGACCGCCAGGCGGCGGATGCGCAGCGCGGCCAGCGGCGCGAGGCAGGCGAACAGGACGATGAGCAGCGAGTTCACCCACCAGGGCGAGCTGCGCAGCGGGAAGCCGTCCAGCGTCGTCTGGATGCCGTTGACGTGGATCTCCGGCCCCGGCATCAGGCTGGAGCCGCTGGTCGAGGTCGGGTGCAGGTCCTGGTTGACCGACGAGGTCGCGCCGACCACGACGATCTTGCCCCGCACGGCCGAGGCCGGGAACTTGCCGTTCCTGACGTCGGCGAAGTGCAGCTGGCGCACGTGGAACGGCGGGCCGGCGTAGTCGATCCACGCGCTGTCCCCGGCCGGCGGCCGGATCGTCCGGCCCTTGTACAAGGAGGCGGCGACCAGGTCGAACGAGCGCAGCCCGTTCGCCTCGAACAGCATCCGCCGGTCGCGGCCGTCGGCGTCGAACGGGTACGAGGAGAAGGCCTGCACCGCTCGGCTGTACGGCAGCAGGCCGAGCGGACCGCCGAAGATCTGGGTCTGGCCGTCGGTCGTCGGATCCGTGCTGGCCATCACGATGCGGTCGCGCCCGCCGGCCCGGGTCGCGTCGATCAGCGCCTGGTCGGCGCTCGCGCTCCGGCTCTGCTCGGTGAACTGGACGTCATAGGCGATCACCTTCGCCCCCGCCTTCTCCAGGTTGCGCAGGACCTTGGCGTGGTCGTGGCGGTCGAACGGCCAAGTCGGCTGCGGCGGGCTGTGGTACGTGTAGTCGTCGATCGCCACGAGCACGATGTCCTTCGGCACCGGCTGCGTCCCGCGCACGCTGAAGCGCATGTTCACCGTCGACAGGTCGAGCCGGCGGAGCGCATGGCCGGCCTGGGCGGCGAGCCCCGCGGCGGCGATCGTGGCGGCGGCGGCGAGCAGCAGCATCGCCCGCAGCCGCCGGGTGCGCTGGTTGCCCCTGCGACCGCTCGCGCGGTCGAGGAAGCGCTGGAAGGCGGGCGAGCGCTGCGGGCTGGCGAGCAGCGCCGTCCCGACCACGCCGACCAACGCGCCGGCGAGCGGCGGCACCACGGCGAGGATTGCGCCGGCGTCGAACGCCAGCTGCGCCGCCACCGCGAAGCCGGCCGCGGCGGCCAGGCCGATCAGGACGCCGATGCGCGGGCCGACCAGCAGCGCGCTGAGCGGCGCCGCACCGGCGACCAGCAGCGCCAGCAGCGTGTCCACCCAGCCGGCCGCGGGCGCCAGCGGGAAGCCGCGCTGCGCCGTGGCGATCGCCGCCGCCTCGATCTCCGGTCCGGAGAGGTCCCCGGCGGAGGTGGGTAGAAAGCCGCCGCCGCGCTCGGCGGTCACGCCCACGATGACGATCTTGCCGCGCACCGCCGCGGGGTCGAACGCGCCGCGCTGCACGTCGGCGAAGCTCAGCTCGCGCGGCCGGCCGGAGTAGTCGATCCACGCCGTGCGGCCGGGCGGGGTCGCCACCGCGTGGCCGCGCTCCTTGGCCAGCGCGGCCAGGGCGAAGCTGCGCAGGCCGTTGTAGGCGAACGTCATGCGCCGGATGCGCCCGTCCGCGTCGTTGGGGAACTCGACCGCCGCCGGCGTGGCCCGGGTGAAGGCGAGGCCCCGGCCGCCGCCGAAGATCTGGGTCTTGCCCTTCCGGGAGACCCCGGCGGTGCCCAGCACCACGCGCGGCGCGGCGCCGCGGAAGGCGCGGATCGCCGCGTTGTCGGCACCGGTGCCGGTGCTGTCGGTGAACTCGACGTCGTAGGCGATCACCTTCGCGCCGGCGGCCTTCAGGCGCTTGATCACCTGCGCGTCGCGGTGGCGGTCCAGCGGCAGGAACGCGTTCGGCTTGTCGCCCAGGGTCTTGTCGTCGACGCCGACGATCACCACGTCGCGCGGCGGGGCGGCGTCGCCCCGGACGGCGAAGCGGGCGTCGACGCTGGCCATCTCGGTGCGGTGCAGCCAGCCCGCGGCGCGGAAGACGCCGGCCACGCCCATCGCCGCCACCGCGACCAGCGCGAGCAGCAGGACCCGGCGCCGGCGCGACGGGCTCATGCCGCGCCGAGCAGGATCGCCACGAGGAACAGCGAGAGCACGTGGAACGACTGGTCCACCGACGCCGCCAGGCCGACGTCGAACCCGTCCGCGCGCTTGACGCGGCTCAGGTACAGGCGGACGATCCGGCCGTCGTCGATCACCAGGTGGGGCAGGAAGACGAGCACCGCGGCGACGACCGCCCAGCCGGCGTCGAGCTGGGTGCCGATCCAGACGAACGCCGGCACGAAGGCGATCGTGTAGCTGGTCACGTGGCTGAGCAGCGCCCGGCGGGATTCGCCGCGGCCGGACAGCCCGCCGCGCTTGTTGCGCGCCTGCCAGTCGGTCTGGAACAGGTAGTCGCCCACCATGTGGGCGACCAGGAACGCGGCGAAGACGGAGACCCAGCTCACTTCGGGCTGCGCGCGAGGTAACTGTGGCCGGCGCGCACGAGCACGGTCTTGTGGCGGCGGAAGTCGCGCACCGCCACCACGCCGTTGGTCACCTTGGTCAGCGTGCCGCGGCACTCGTCGACCACCACCCAGCGCGTGCCGCGGACGGTGGCCGAGCTGAACTGGCCACGGGTGCGGAACGAGCCGCTCCCGTCGCCCCACAGCCGGCGGGTCTTCGGCCGCTTCTTGGCGATCGCGGCGGCGTGCGCGCCGCGCGGGCCGCAGCGCGGCTTCGGGCCGGCGAGCGAGAGCTCAGTGACCGGCTTGGACCCCTTGGTCTGACCGACCTTGAAGATCCCGCGGTAGAACCAGGCGTGCTGGGTGCCGGTGCCGAGGTCCGCCGCCGAGGTCAGGGTCACCCGGCCGTGCGTGGTGTCGATGATCGTGCCCAGCGGCACCTGCTTGGGATTTGTCAGCTTCACGAAGTGCTTGCGGCCGGGCAGCTTGAAGCGCACGATGCCGGCCTTGACCTTGAGGTTGACGGTCTTGCCGGCCACCGGCAACGGCAGCCCGTCCGCGCCGACGGGGGCCTGCGGCGAGACGGTACCGGGCGGCGCGGCCGCGGCGAGCAGCCAGCGGACGGTCACCGTCCGCGTCGC
>JAICUS010000489.1 GCA_025935735.1 Solirubrobacteraceae bacterium
AGCTGAGGTCGCGCCGGACGAGCTCGTCGGGGCCGGGCGGCGTCTCGAACACCAGCCAGCCGTCGTAGCCGACGTCGGCCAGGGCGCGGACGCTCGCGGCGAAGTCGACCCGGCCGCGGCCGGGGTGGACGTCCGCCCCGCGCACGCGGGTGTCCTTCAGGTGCACGCGCCGGATCAGGTCGCCCAGCGCCCGCAGCTCGGTCGCCGTGTCCATGCCGCGATTGACCGGGTTGGCCAGGTCGAAGTAGACGCCGAACGCCGGCGAGCCGACCAGCGCGGCCAGCTCGCGCACCGCCGCGGAGGGGAGCGTGCCCTCGTACCACAGCCCCACGCCGCGCTCGGCGGCGTACGGGCACAGCTCTCGCAGCCCGCCCGCCGCGCGCTCCAGCCCGGGGCGATCGATCAGCTCGCCGGTCAAGAAGAAGGGCACGAGGACCGCGTCCGCGTCCAGCTGGGCCGCCCAGCCGACCGCCCGGCGGACGTCCTCGGCGGCCGCCGCGGCGACGTCCGGATCGTCCGCGCCCAGCCCGCCGTGGTTGAGCTCGCCCAGCACCAGCGAGGGGATCGCCAGCCCGCTGTCGCGCCCGGCGGCGGCGAGCGCGCGCAGGCGCTCGCCCGCCGCCAGGTCCCCCCGGGTCAGCTCGACCTCCACGCCGGCGAACCCGATCGCCCGGGCGCGCCGGAACACGTCGGCGTCGTCGCGGCCCGCGATCACGCCGCTCATCGCCCCCGGCCTCACGGGCGCACGACGATCGCGTCGCTGCTCATCCAGCCCTCCTCGCACACGAACGCGACGCCGCCGCCGCGCAGCGCGCCGTCCTCGGCGGCGAGCACGCGCTCGCCGTTCGCATACGCCTCGATCCGCGGGCCGGCCACACGCAGGCGCAGCTCGACCGAGACGCCGTGCGAGCGCGGGAACGGCGCCTCGGCCAGCACGGTGTCGCCGTCCAGCGCCCGGACGAGCCGGGCGACGCCGTCGTCGCCCAGCAGCAGCGCGTAATAGCGGCGCAGCCCCTGCACCCGGGCGGCGATCCCGGCGGCGTGCACCGCCGCCGGCGTCACGGTCGCGCTCACCTCGTAGTCGGTCCACTCGCGCGTGCCCTGGATCAGCAGCCCGCGGCCGTCGTTCTGGACGAGCTGGTACCCCGGGCCCTCGACCCGGTCGACGCCCGGCACCCAGGCGCGGCGCCACATCGCGCCGCCGCCGGCCGGGCGGCCGAGCCGGCAGTCCGGCGGGCCGTCCCAGGTCAGCCGGTCCAGCAGCACCGCGCCGTCGGCCTCCAGCCCCACCTGGGCGATCGGCTGCCCGCCGGTGTCCGGCACCCGCCAGGTGTCCGCGCGCTCGGGCCCGCGCACCAGCCGCAGCTCGTCGCGGCCGTCGTAGACGGCGATCGCGAGCCGCCAGGCCGCCTCGCCGCAGACCCGCGCCCGCAGCGTCTGCCCGGGATACAACGTGGGGGAGGCCACCAGCGCGTACCTGCCGCCGTGCAGCCACGGCGCGGCCAGCAGGTCCTCGTCCATGAACGCGATCGCCTCGGGCGGCGTGAACGTCGCCGTCATCGCCCGGCCGGACACCGCCAGCGCGCCGCCCGCATGTTCGCCGCCGCTGAAGCCCTGCACCGAGCCCGGGAAGGGGAAGCTGAACCGCGCGCCGTCCGGCACCGGCGCGCCGGCGAGCCGGGCGATCCGCAGCGCCTCGGTGGCCGCGTCGCCGATCGCCCGGCCGCCCTCGGCCGAGGAGACGTAGAGCCGGTCGGCCACCGGCTCGCGCCAGCGCGCCTCGATGCCGGCGAGCCCGTTGCGGATGCCCAGCAGGCAGCCGAGGTTGCCGGAGTTGCAGTCGGTGTCCCAGCCGCAGGTGTTGACGATGGCCAGCGAGCGCGAGAAGTCGCCCTCGCCGTAGAGCAGTCCGAGCACCACCAGCGCGTGGTTGGGGACGACGTGGCAGCCGCCGCCGTAGCGGTCATAGCCGTAGCGCTCGGCGACGCGGGCGAGCGCGCGCCGCCAGTCGGGCTCGGACGCGTGCCACTCGCGCAGATCGGCGATCAGCCGGGCGATCAGCGAGCCGCCCGGGATCAGCCCCACAGCCGTGTCCAGCAGCCGGTCGATCCGCGGCTCCACGAACGCCTGCGCCTCCATCGCGGCGATGACCTGGGCGGCGAGCACGGCCTCGCCGGCATGGCTGACCCGCGCCGCCCGCCCGGCCAGTTCGGCCGCGCGCTCCGGATCCCCAGGGCAGACCAGCGCCCAGCCGTCGATGAAGATCTGCGCGCCGATCTGCTCGGCCAGCACGCGGTCCGCCGGCGCGCCGCCGCGCTTGAGCCGCAGGTACGCCGTGTGCTCGGTGGAGCGCCCGAGCCCGCCCCACCACAGCGTCGAGCGCTCCTCGACCAGGTAGTTGAGCCACGTCCGGCCGATCTGCTCGGTGGTCACGCCCGGGCCGTAGTCCTCCAGCGCCCGCAGGAACGTGAGCATCCCCGAGATGTCGTCGTCCGGCTGGACCAGCGGGTTGGCGCGCCGCTCGGGGTCGAGCGCCGGGTGCCCGTCCACGTAGCCGCCTATCTCGCCCAGCTCGGCCTCGATGCGCGCGTGCTCCCAGCCCTCGAACGGCCGCCCGAGGTAGACGCCGATCAGCTTGCCCAGCACGCCGGCGTACACCCGCTCGGGGTAGTCCGGCTCAGAAGCGCAGGACAACCTGCACGGCCTCCTCGGGCCGCTCGTCGAGCAGCCGGAACGCGTCCGCCGCCTCCTCCATCGCCACCACGTGGGACACCAGCGGCTCGAGGTCGAGCCGGCCGTCACCCTGCAGCGCGAGCACCGTGCGCTCGAGCCGGTCGCGATCCCAGCGGTGGTCCAGCCGCGGGCTCACGCCCGAGATCTGCGAGCAGACGACCTGGACGCGGTTGTGGTGGAACTCCTCGCCCAGCGCCAGCCCGGCGCCCTCGCCCTGGTAGAAGCCGGCGGCGACCACCCGCGAGTTGTACGCGGTGGCCGCGATCGCGTCCTGCAGCGCGCGATAGGAGCCGCTGAGCTCGAGCGACACGTCGGCGCCGCGGCCGCCGGTGAGCGCGCGGATCGCCTCGGGCGCGCGCTCGCGGGTGAAGTCGACCACGTGGTCGGCCCGGGTCAGCTCCAGCCGCCGCGGGATGCCGTCCACGGCCACGACCGTGCCGCCGTTGAGGCGCGCGAGCTGCGCGGCGATCAGCCCCGGAACGCCCTGGCCGAACACCGCGACCGTCTCGCCGACGTGGATGTCGGCGTCCAGGACGGCGTTCAGCGCCACGGCGCCGATCCGGGCGAACACGCCGCACACCGCGGGCACGCCGGCCGGCAGCCGCCGGGCGGCCGCCCAGTCCGCGGCCACCACGGCCGAGCTGCGGTGGCCCCACGTGCCCCACACGAGCTCGCCGGCGGCGAGGCCCTCCACGCCGGCGCCGAGCTCGGCCACCTCGCCGACCTCCTCGTAGCCCCACACCGTCACGGGGTAGTCCCAGCTGGCGCCGCCGTCGACGAACAGCCGCCGCTCGGCGTCCCAGCGGCGGTGCAGGTAGGGGTTCGAGCCGCGGTAGGCGGTCAGCTCCGTCCCCGCGGAGATGCCGGAGTACAGCGTGCGCAGCCGCACCTCCCCGGGCGCGAGCGGCGGCTCCTCGTAGCTCGCGGTGGCCACGTCGCCCGGGCCGTTGAGCGCGACCAGGCGCCCCGTCACAGCGCCTCCAGCAGCAGCGCCGCGGTCCAGCTGAAGTCGTCCGCGCCGCGGCCCTCGCCGGTGCGCGGGTCGAAGTACTCGCGAAAGCCGGCTCCTCGCACCAGCGCGACGGTACCGGCGTCGACCGCCGCGGCGAGCTCTGCGTAGCCGTGCGCGCGCAGGCCGCGGGCGAGCAGCCAGTTGATGTTGATCCACACCGGCCCGCGCCAGTAGCGGCGCGGGTCGCAGTCCGGCGCGGTGAGGTCATAGGTGGGGACGCCGAACGGCGACCGGAAGGCCGGCGAGCGCAGCGTGCCCACCAGCGCGGCGGCGACCGCGGCCGGCAGCCCCGGGTCGACGAGCGGGGCGAGCGCGGCGACGGTGCGCCGGCGGACCAGCCGCCCGGCCCGCAGGTCGCGCGCCCAGAAGCAGCCGGCGTCCGGGTCCCACAGCCGGGCGAGCAGCCCCGCCCGCACGCGCGCCGCGTCGCGCCGGTGCGGCGCCGGGTCCTCACCGACCGCCTCCGCGATCTTCGCCAGCGCCTCCCAGCCCCAGCAGACGAGGGCGTTGAACAGCGGGTCCTCCAGCGCGAACGGTGCGCCGGCGAGCTCGTCGCGGTAACCCCGGTCGCGATACCAGGCGGCGAGGTAGACGTAGCGGTCGTAGTCGGCGGCGGTCGGCCGCTCCGCCGGGTCGACGTGGGTGAGGTCCGCCCGGCGGTAGTCCGGCAGCCCGCTGATGTCCAGCGCGGCCAGCGCGTCGTCCCACAGCGGCGAGTTGTCCAGGGACTCCCAGGGGTGGACGATCGCGACCAGCCCGTCGCCGGCCACGTCGCGCCGGTCGCGCAGGTAGGCCAGCTGGCGCTCCAGCGCCGGATACACCCGCTCGAGGAACGCCCGGCCGCCCACGGCCAGCGCGGCCGGCGTCTGCAGCGGCGGCTGGACGATCCCCGACGTCGGCACGCCGGCGGCCGTC
>JAICUS010000576.1 GCA_025935735.1 Solirubrobacteraceae bacterium
CGAGCCACGCCTCCGGGTCCTGGGCGATGGCGTCGCGGACGAGCGTCCCGTCCTCGGTGCGCGAGAGGCCCCGGCCGTCGGCGGCGCCGAACGTCGTGTTGACCGCGCCGATCCACTCCTCGGGCATGTGGTCGCTCGCCAGCTCGATCCCCCGGAAGCGGGCGATGCGCGGCCCGCCCGCGTAGAAGTGGGTGAGGACGTTGGGCGGCAGGGTCTGCGGCCTCACGGCTTCAGCTCTCCGGAGCCGCGGACCACGAGCTCGGTGCCGATCACGGTGCGCTGGGGCGGGGCGTCGAGCCCGTCGAGGCGGGCGAACGCGAGCCGAGCAGCCTCGGAGCCGATCTCCAGCGCCTCGTGGCGGACCACGGTCGTGCCGAGCAGGTCGGCGAGCTCGAAGTCGTCGAAGCCCACGAGCGCGACGGCGCGGTCGTCGCCGGCCGCGCTCCCGTCGCCGGCGGCGACGCCGCGCCCCCGCAGCGCGCGCAGGGCGCCCACGGTGATCCGGTTGTTGCCGCTGAAGATCGCGGTGGGCGGGTCGGGGAGCGCGAGCAGCTCGGTGACCGCGGACTCGGCCTCGGCGGCGTCGCGCGCGCCGAGCTTGAGCAGCGCGTCCTCGTGTTCGATGCCGGCGTGGTACAGCGCGTCGCGGTAGCCGGCGACGCGCTCGGACGCCGTGTAGAGGCTGGGCGTGTCGGCCACGCAGGCGATCCGGCGGTGGCCGTGGGCGATCAGGTGCTCGACCGCCGTGCGCGCGCCGCCCGCGTTGTCCACCAGCACGGCGTCGGCCTCGATGCCGTGCGGCGGGCGGTCGACGAACACCACCGGCGTCTCGTCGCCCAGCTCGCGGGCGAGCCACTGCTGGTCGCGCTCGGTGCCGGCGGGGACGAGCAGCAGCGCGTCGACCCGGCGGCGCAGCAGCGCCAGGATGAGCTCGCGCTCGCGCTCGGGGTCCTCCTCGCACGAGCCGGTGATCAGCATGTAGCCGCGCGGGCGCGCGACGTTCTCCACCGCCTGCGCCACCGCCGAGTAGAACGGGTTCGCCAGGTCCTCGATGACCAGCCCGAGCGTCGCCGACGTCGACCCCTGCCGCAGCGAGCGCGCGAGGTCGTTGCGCCGGAAGCCCAGCTCCGCGATCGCGGCGACCACCCGCTCCGCGGTCTGCGGCGCGACGCTGGCCTCCTCATTGATGACGCGGGACACCGTCTTCAAGCTCACGCCCGCCCGCTCGGCGACGTGACGCATGGTCGGACGGGACCCTCCTCGGCCCGGCAACTGCACTCCTCTCTCGCTGCTGACAACGTTGGCGACAACGTTGTCAGGCACGGTATAGGTCGGGGCGGCCGGCTGTCAAGCGGCCGTGCGGCGGGGGCGTCCGTGCGGCGGGGGCGTCCGTGCGGGGGCTCGTTGCCCCGGCGAACGGCTGCTGGGTAGGGGAGTGAGAGCCCTGGCCGCCCTGGACGGACGATCGGCTCGGTCGCGCACGCGTGTCGGGTTAGGCGCGCAGAGCCCGACAAACGTTACGCCCGAAACCCTGACCAAACGCGCATGTGGTCGAGCGTGATCGCGTCCCGCGCCACCGCCGGGGATTCGACCACACCCGACCCTCGCGGCGACCCAAGGCCGACCGCTTCCCTACCCAGCAGGCAGTTCGCCGATCCCGCCGCGGCGCTCAGGGCAGGACGTCGGCCAGCTCCTCGTGACCCCCGACCCGCGCCCACCCCAGAGCGGTGCCGCCGTGGAGACCGTCGCGCAGCAGCGGGTCGGCGCCGAGCTCGAGCAGGGCGGCGGCGGTCTCGCGCCGGCCGTCCTGTGCGGCGAGGTGGATCGCGGGGACGCCCTCGCCGTGGGTCGGCCCGCCGAAGGTGCCGCGGTGGTTCGGGTCCGCGCCGAGCTCGACCAGCGCGCGCACCGCCTCGACGTGGCCGTTGACCGCCGCCCAGGTGAGCGCGGTGCCGCGGTAGGGGTCGGCGTTCACGTCGGCGCCGAGCTCGGCGAGCAGCCGGATCGCGTCCACGCGACCGCACTTCGCGGCCCACACCAACGCCTCGTCGAGGATCTCCTGGGGGTCGTCGGACGGCTGCCACGCCGGGAAGCCGCCGTGCGGGCGGTAGAAGCCGCGGTGCGCGCCGGCCTCCGGCGTGCCCGCGAGCGCGCGGATGAGCTCGAGGTCGCCGAGGCCGGCCGCGACGCGCAGGTTGCGCGGCTCGCGGCCCAGCAGCTCCGCGGCCTCCCGGTGCCCCCAGAAGAGCGCGGCGACCAGCGGCGTGCCGCCGTCGCCGCGGGCGGAGAGGTCGGTGCGCGCGCCGGCGGCGAGCATCAGCCGGGCGAGGTCGCAGTCGTTGCCGTAGCCGGCCTGGTGGAGCTTCGTCCAGCCGTAGTCGTTGCCGCGGTTCGGGTCGGCGCCGCGCTCCAGCAGCAGCGAGACGGTCGCGAGGTCGCCGGCCATCCCGAGCAGGTCGTTGCCGTTGGTCCCGCGCTGGGCGACGAGGTCCGGGAACCGGTCGAGCAGCTCGGCGAGCCGGTCGCGGTCGTGCGCCTCGACCGCCCGGTAGGCGAGCACGAACGGCGTCGGCGCGACGGTGCCGGCGCGCATCCCCTCGACGTGGCGGCACAGCGCCGGCCAGTCCGCGAACCCGTGGCGCGCCGCGAGGTCGCGCCGCGCCTCGGCGACGCCGACCCCGTTGACGGTGGCGATCCCGTCCGCCCGGCCCTCGTAGTAGCCGAGGTCGTCATGGAACGGCTGCTCGACGTCGTGCCCGGCGTCCATGTCCGCGATTCTCCCACGCGTTTGACGCGGCGGCCCCGCGGAGCGATAATGCGCACCGGGAGTGGTGACAACGTTGTCAAGGAGGGGAAGGCCGTGTCGGGCTCTAATGCACGGCGGGCGCGGAGGGTCGCGCTGCTCGCCGGGATCGCCGCCGTAGCGGTCGCGCCGAGCGCGCGGGCGGATGCCGTCGCCGATCCGACGGCGTACGTGAACCCGTTCATCGGGACGACCAACTCGGGCGACACGTTCCCCGGGGCGACACTGCCGTTCGGGATGATCCAGTGGAGCCCGGTCACGGCGACCGGGAACCTGTACTCGATCTCGGGTGCCTCGGGGTCGTACTCGTACACGAACCCGAAGGTGCGCGGGTTCAGCCTCACGCACCTCAACGGCACCGGCTGCGCGGGCCTCGACAGCGACGTCCCGATCCTTCCCTACGCCGGCGACGTCACCACCTCGCCGTCGACCGACACGACCGACGCCACCTACGCGAGCACGTTCTCGCACGCGAACGAGAGCGCGCAGCCCGGCTTCTACAAGGTGGCGCTCGACAGCGGCGTGACGGTCGAGCTCGCCACCACCAAGCGCACCGGCTCGGCCCGGCTCGCCTTCCCGGACGGCAAGCCGGCCAGCGTGCTCTTCCGCGTCTCCAACTCGGGGATCGGCAGCGGCAGCCCGACCAACGTCACCGTCGACCCGGCCACGAGCAGCGTCTCCGGCGAGGTGACCGGCGGCGGCTTCTGCGGTGCCAACGGGGTCACCACCAACAACCGCGACTACTACCACCTGTTCTTCACCGCGCAGTTCGACCAGCCGCTCGTCGGCTACGGCACCTGGCAGGACGCGACGGTCACCCCGGGCGCGACGACCGCGAGCGGCGGCGAGGGCTACGCGCGCGCGGCGCGCACGAACAAGGGCTCGGGCGCCTACGTCGGCTTCGCGCCGGGCACGACGGTCGGCCTGCGCGTCGGCATCTCCTA
>JAICUS010000014.1 GCA_025935735.1 Solirubrobacteraceae bacterium
AGGTCGGCGGCGCTGGTCGACGGGGTCCACACCATCGGGCTCGTGCCCGACGCGGTCTTCGTGGAGCCGGAGGCGACCGCGCCCAGGGTCACGGTGACCGTCGAGCCGCTCATGGTCATCGTGGCCGCGAAGCGCGCGCCCACGGACGTGCGGTCGGCCTTCAGCGCGACGTCGCCGAGGTTGAGCTTGGTCGTGTTGGCGGCGTCGTAGACGCTGAGCGTGTCGAGCGTGCCGCTGTTGTTCACGCGCACGTTCACCGTGGTGGCCGTCCCGGTCCAGCCGGACAGGATCGACGCGGGCGCCATCGGCTCGGAGAACTTGAACGCGATCGCGTCGCCGGTGTCGATCTTGGCGGCGGTGCCGCCGTTGGTCGCCTGGATGTCGGCGGCCCTGGGCGCGGTGCCGTCGAGCGTCCGGGCGGCGAGCGTGGCCGAGGTCGTGGCGTGCCCGAGCGTGTCGGTGGCCGTGGCGCGGAAGTCGTAGGTGCCGTCGGCGAGGCCGGTCAGCGGGCACGAGTACGCGCTCGTGGTGTCGGTGCACACGGTCGTCCACGTGCTGCCGGCCGACAGCTTGCGCTCGATCTTCACCGAGGCGACGCCGGCGGGGTCGGTCGCGGTGGCGGAGATCGTGGCCGTGCTGCGGACCGGCGAGCCGGGGTCGATGAGCGCGACGGTCGGCCCGTGGTTGTCGATCCGCCGGCCGGTCACGGTCGCGGTCGTCGTGTTGCCGGCCGCGTCGGTGGCGATCGCGTGCAGGTCGTAGAGGCCGTCGGCCAGCGTGGCCGTGTTCAGCGCGCAGCCGTAGCCGCTGCTTGCGTCCGTGCACAGCGTCGTCCAGGCGCTCGTGCCGGCGGGGGCGGCCTCGAACGTGACGTTGGCGATCCCCGAGCCGCCATCTGTGGCCGTGGCGTTGAGCGTGACCGTGCCGGACAGCGCCGTGCCCGGGTCGGCGAGGGTCGCGGTGGGCGCCGTGTTGTCGAGGCGGGTGGTGGCGGTCGGCGTCGTGGTCGAGAACCCGGCGCGGTCGGTGACGACGGCGCGGACCTCGTAGGTCCCGTCGGGCGTCGTGGACGTGTCGCCCGTGCAGGTGAACGGCGCGGCGGCGAGGGTGCAGGCGGTGCTCCAGGCGCTCGCCCCAGTCGGGCGCAGCTGGTAGGTCACGGTGGCGACGCCGGAGCCGTTGCCGTCGTCCGTCGCGGCGGCGAGCGTGAACGTCCCGCGCACGTACGTGGGCAGGGCCAGCGAAGCGGTCGGGGCGGTGTTGTCGATCGTGCGGGCGGCGACCGTCGAGGCGCTCGTGTTGCCGGCCGCGTCGGTGGCGAGCGAGCGCAGGTCGTAGGCGCCGTCGGGCAGCGTCGCCGTGTTCAGGCTGCAGCTCGTCGCGGCGCAGATCGTCGTCCAGCTGTCGGAGCTCCGGTACTGGATCGCGACGCTCGCCAGGCCGGAGCCGGCGTCGGAGGCGGTCGCGGTGAGCGTCTTGGTGCCGGTGAGCGGCGTGCCCGGGTCGGTCAGCGTGGTGGCCGGTGCGGTGTTGTCGACCCGGCGGGAGCTGATCGTCGCCGTGCGCGTGTACCCGGCCATGTCGGTGGCCACGGCGCGGACGTCCTTGAGGCCGTCGGGGGTCATCGTCGTGTCGAACGCGCAGGCGTACGGGCTCGCGGTCGCCATGCAGGCGTCGGTCCAGCTGTTCGCGCCGGCCGGCGAGGTCTGGAAGCGGATGCGCGCGATGCCGCGGTCGGACGCGGCGGTGGCGGCGAGCGCCACGGTCCCGCGCATCGTGCCGGGGTCGGTCAGCGCGACGTTGACGGTGTTGAAGTCGGCCGCGGTGGCGAACGTCGCGCCCGGGTTGGCCGACGCGGCGACGAAGTCCGCGCCGGACGCGGCCGCGTGGACCGGGATCAGCGCGACGAGCGCCCCGACGGCGAGCGCCAGGAGCTTCACGCGGGCTCCGGCTCCGGCCGCCACAGCGACGCGAGGCTGGAGACGGCGATCAGCAGGGCGGGCAGCCCGACGACGAGCATGCGCAGGCGGCGGTCGCTCAGCGCGGCGACGGCGAAGCCGGCGTAGGGGACGTGGAAGCTCACCCGCGCCTGCGTGGCGTTCGGGAGCGTGAACGTCCACGGATCGGCGACGGCGTTCGCGTCGCCCTTGGTCCGGTACACCCGCACGCCCTGGTGGGTCGCGATCGCGTGGATGCGGTGCGTGACCAGGTGGTCGATCCCGCTGTCGGCCGGGGGGCGATAGGTGATGACGTCGCCGACGTGCAGCGTGCGCGTCGACACGACGCGGTCGAACACCACCGAGCCGCGGTCGTAGGTGCCGGTCATCGAGCCGCTGACGATCACGTAGCGCTGGTAGCCGGCGAGTGCCGGCAGGACCAGCAGGGCGCCCAGGAGCATGCCCGCCGCGAGCAGCAGCGTGGTGACCACGCGGGTGACGCGGCGGGCGAGCATGGGGGAGGCTCCTGCTCTGGGGGGAGGTCTGGCCGGGCTACGCCGCGTTCCAGGTGAACGTGGCGGTCGAGCTGTCGCCCTGGTAGTTGTTGTCGGCGGTCGAGTCGAGGCCGACGCTGAACTGGTAGCGGTGCTTGGCGGCGGCGCCGAAGCTGCCGAGGCCCGCGATCGCGTGGCCGGCTGTGCCCATCTGGGCGAGCGTGCCGGTGTACACCGTGGTGTCGTCGCCGTCGCCGCACGTCGGCGCGGTGGCGCCGGCGTAGGCGCCGCAGTCGGTGACGGTGGTGTTCAGCTTGGCCGACAGCGGGTTGGTCGTGTCGCTGTCCACCGGCGTGCCGCGGGTGAGCGTGAACGTCCCGGCGAGCGAGCCGGTGTTGGCGATGTCCACCGTGCCGACCGCCGGCGTGCCGCCCGGCTTGAGGTTGGACGCGGTGAGGACCGCCGAGTTCGACGCGCTGTTGAACATCGACAGCGTGCCGGCGCTGAACGTGTTGGCCGGGTTCGCGGACGAGGCGGTGAAGTCGGCGCCGGACGCGACGGTGATGCCCACGGCCGTGAGCACGGTCGCGAGCGTGGCCAGGGTGCGGCGCGGGTGCCGCGTGAGCGGGGCGAGACGAGGCATGGAACTCCCAGAGGATTCGGATCGAGACGGCTCTTGATCGGCGAGCCGTCTCGCATGGAGGGCGCGAGGGAGGGCGGCTCGGCCGTCAGCCCTGTCATCGGCCCGACAGGAGGCGGTCTCAATAGCGCGAACGCGCCAGGTTTCCTCTCACCCGCTCAAGGTTTCCCATGCCGGATCCGAACCGACGCACCTTTCCTGAGCATTGCATCATCTTCCACGCCGCCCGGCCGGCGACCCCGCAGGCGACGACCCCGGCGGGCACCGCCGCGGGCGAGGGAGCGAGGAGTGCCACCGTCGCGGCGAACGCGAAGTAGCCGCCGAGCCCATGCACGAGCCCCCGCAGCACCCCCACGGCCGCCTGCGCACCCTCCGCCCGGTGCACGAGCAGCGCCAGCGAGCCGCTCATCGCCGGGAACGCCGCCACCGCCCCACCGACCTGCGGCCCGACCACGGCGGTGGCCGAGCACACGACCGCCACGAACACGACGGCCACCCCAGCTCGCACCGCCACGTCCCGCCACGCCACCGCACGGTCTTCTCGCGGCGCCCGGCAGACGTCTTGGGCCTCAGCGACGACGGGGCGCAGCCGTGCCGCGGCGGCCACCGCCGGGAGCGCGGCCGCGAGCCCGGCCCACTCCGGCAGCGCGACCGCCGTCGCGACGTACGCCGCCACCCCCGCCGCGAACCCGGCCGCCCCGCCCCTCGGCGCGGCCACCGCGAACGCGAGCGCGAACGCGACTTGGGCGGGGACGTGGGCGGCGGCGCTCGCGGCCACCGCTCCGCTCGCCGGCCCCAGCGCGACCAGCGCGACCGCGAGGCTGAAGGGCGCGGCCACCAGCCAGCCGGCGACGGCCGGACCGCACCGGCGCTCGGCGGCCGACGCGGCGATCATCACCGACGGCGCGAGGGCGAGCGACGCGAGGAGCACGCCGTCGACCATGGTGGGGCGGACCGTGCAATTCCAGCGACGATTTCCGCCTTCGATCCGTGCGAGAATCCGCACGATGGAGCTCCGGCGCCTCAGGCTGCTGCACGAGCTCGCCCGGCGCGGCACGGTCGCGGCGGTCGCCGAGGCGCTCTCCTATAGCCCGTCGTCCGTCTCCGTCCAGCTGGCCGAGCTCGAGCGGGAGGCGGGAGTGCGGCTGCTCCAGCGGGCCGGGCGCAACGTGCAGCTCACCGCCGCCGGCCGGCGGGTGGTCGAGCACGCCGGCGATGCCCTGGACGCCGACGAGGCGCTGCGGGCCGAGCTCGCCGCGCTCGGCGGCGCGCCGCGCGGGACCGTCCGGGTCACGTTCGTCCAGACCACCGCGCTCGCGCTCGTTCCCGCGCTGCTCACGACCCTCGCGACGGCCGCGCCCGACCTGCGGGTCGAGGTGCTCCAGCGCGAGTCCGCGCCGGCGCTCGAGGACCTGCGCTCGCGGGCGGTCGACGTCGTCGTGGGCGTGGACTACGACCCGGTACCCGTCGCCCGCCACCGCGACGTCGACCGGCGCGACCTGGTCTACGAGGACGTGCTCCTGGCGATCCCCGCCGACCATCCGCTGGCCGCCGGGGGCGGTCCGGTCGCGCTCGAGCCGTTCGCCGGCTCGCCCTGGGCGGCGGGCCATCGCGGCACCGGCCACGGCGCGCTCGTGGAGAACGTCTGCAACCGGCTCGGCGGCTACGCGCCCGACATCTGCCACCGCACCGACGACGTGATGATCCTCCGCGCCCTCGTCTCCTCCGGCCGCGCGGTCACGCTGCTCCCGGCGCTGATCGGCACCGCCACGCCGCAGGTCGCGGTCCGCCCGTTGGCCGACGGCCCGCTCCGCCGCACGATCTTCACCGCCGCCCGCGCCGCCGGCGCGGCCATGCCCGCGGTCACCGCGGTCCGCGAGGCCCTCACCACCGCCGCCCGCGAGGCCACCTCCGCCCGCGCAGACATCGAGCTCGCCTGACGCGGGCGCCGTCCCCGACGACTTCGCGCTCATCTGACCGGCCTCTCGCCGCGCCGGCAAGTCCGCTCCACGGGGTGCGATCTGCGCCGGATCAGCCGCGAATCGTCACGGAACTGCACCAAATGTGTGCCGAAACCGTGACATCCGGGGGATCCGCGGCGCCGGACCCGTAGCGTCGCCAGGGTGTCCCGCACACTCCGCGTCATCGTCCTCGCCGCGCTGGTGCTGCTCGTCCGGGCGACCTCGCCGCCGGCCGCCGCCGCCACCGGCGTCGCCTGGGCCCGCCCGGTCGCCGGCGGGGTGGTGCGCGCGTTCGCCTATGACCCCTCGGACCCGTTCGCCCGCGGCCGCCACCGCGGCGTCGACCTCGCCGCCGCGCCCGGCGCCACCGTGCGCGCGGCCTGTGGCGGCCGAGTCGTCACGGCCCGCGCCGGCCAGGTCGTGACGCTCCGCTGCGGCCCCTGGCGCGTCACCCACCTGCCCCTGGACGGCGTGACCGTGCATCGCGGCCGGCACGTGGCCGCGGGCGCCCGGCTCGGCACCCTCGGCACGAGCGCCGAGCACCGCGGGCTGCACCTCGGCGTACGCGCCGCGGACGACCGGTTCGCCTACGTCGATCCCCTCGCGTTCATTCCCCGCACCGGCAACCCGCACCGCGAGCCGCCGCCGCCGGCCGCCCGCCGCCGCCTCCCGCCCGCGCCGGTCCCCGCGCGCCCACGCGTGCTCCGCCCGGCCGTCCGCGGGGCGCCGATCGCGCGCCGCGTCGTGGCCCCGCTCGGGCACGGGGTTCGAGTCCCGTCCGTGGGTGGGCCGGCGCCGTGGCCCGCCTGGGCCGGGGTGGCGCTGGTGCTCTCTGGGGCGCTGGGCGGCGGGATCCGCCGGCGGGTGCGGGCGCGACGTGGCAGGGCGCCGGCGCGGGTCCGCGAGGGAGTAGCGTGACGCCGTGCTCCCCGCCCTGCTCATCGGATTCGGCCTCGGCGCCTCGGTCGCCGCCCAGCTCGGGCCGCTGTCGCTGCTGATCATCCGCTCGACGCTGCGGCGGGGGCTGCCGATCGGGCTGGCGCTGGGCGCCGGGGTCGCGGTGATCGACACGGCGTACGCGGCGGCCGGGGCTGCGGGCGCGGCCGGGGTGCTGCGGATCGAGCCGTTGCGGCTCGCCGCCGGGATCGCGGGCGCGGCCATGCTGATCTATCTCGGCCTCAAGACCCTGTGGAGCGCGTTCCGCATCCGGCTCGGCGGGGAGACCGGCGAGGAGCTGGCCACGCCGCGGCGGGCGTTCGTCGTCGCGCTCGGGGCCACCGCCTCGAACCCGCTGACCATCGCCTCCTGGGCGGCCGTGTTCGCCGCGGCGTCCACCGCCGGCGCGGCCCACGGCGCCGCGGTGCTCACGCTGCTGGCCGGCGTCGGCCTCGGCAGCCTGAGCTGGATGAGCCTGCTGACGGGCGGCGTGACGCTGGCCCGGCGCTTCGTCGGCGACCGGCTGCTGCGCACGGTGGACGGGCTCGCCGGCGCCGGCCTGCTCTGCTTCGGCGGCCTGCTCGCCTTCCGCACGCTGCGCGACTGAGCAGACCGCGCGGGCTGGGAGCCGCGCGTCCGGCTGGCGCTGTGCTGATCGGCGTGCGGCTCGCTCGCGGGGCGCGGTGCGCCGCGGGCACGCGGCGTCGCGCCGCTAGCCTTCCCCCGCGCGATGGCCTACTACGTCACGACGCCGATCTTCTATGTCAACGCCGCCCCGCACCTGGGGCACGCGTACACCACGATCGGCGCGGACATCCTGGCCCGCCACATGCGCCAGCGCGGGGAGGACGTGTTCTTCCTCACGGGCACCGACGAGCACGGCGAGCCGGTCGCGCAGGCCGCCGAGAGAGAAGGGGTCACGCCGAAGGAGCTGGCGGACCGCAACGCCGAGCGCTTCAAGGCGCTGATGCCGCGCATCAACGCCACCAACGACTTCTTCATCCGCACCTCCGACCCGCGCCACAAGCGCGCGGTCCAGGAGGTCATGCAGCGCATCCACGACAACGGGCACACCTACAAGGGCATCTACGAGGGCTGGTACTGCCCGCGCTGCGCGGACTTCAAGACCGAGAACGAGGTCGGGCCCGACCAGACGTGCCCGATCCACAAGATCCCGCTCGACCGCGAGCGCGAGGAGAACTGGTTCTTCCGGCTCTCCACGTTCCAGGAGCCGCTCGAGCAGCTCTACGCCGAGAACCCCGGCTTCGTCCAGCCGCGGGTCCGGTACAACGAGGCGCGCGCGTTCATCACCGGCGGCCTCAACGACGTCAGCCTCAGCCGCTCGAAGATCAGCTGGGGCGTCGAGGTCCCGTGGGACCCCGAGCACGTCTTCTACGTCTGGTTCGACGCGCTCCTGAACTACTACACCGCGCTCCGATTCGCCCGGGACGGCGAGGACCTGACGAGCCGCTTCTGGCCGGCGCTGCACCTGATCGGCAAGGACATCCTCAAGTTCCACACGGTCTTCTGGCCGGCGATGCTGATGGCCGCGGGGATCGAGCTGCCGCGCGAGGTGTTCATCCACGGCTACCTGCTGATGCGCGACGCCACCGGCGTCGAGCACAAGATGTCCAAGTCGCTGGGCAACGTGCTCGACCCGTTCGCGGTGATGGACCGCTTCGGCACCGACGCGCTGCGCTACTACTGCTTCCGCGAGGTGTCCTTCGGCCAGGACGGCAGCGTGTCCACGGTCACGTTCGGCGAGCGCTACGAGACCGAGCTGGCCAACGAGCTCGGCAACCTCGCCAACCGCACGCTGAACATGCTCGGCCGCTACCGCGCGAGCACGGTCCCGGCGGTGGACGTCGACCCCGCGCTGAAGCAGGACTTCGACGGCCTGGCCGACGAGGTGTCGGACCTGCTCGACCAGGTGGAGATCACGCAGGCGCTCGAGCGCATCTGGCAGCGCGTGCGGCGGCTGAACCGCTACGTCGAGGAGAAGGCGCCGTGGCAGCTGGCCAAGGACGAGGCGAAGGCCGACGAGCTCACCGCCACCCTGCGCTCGCTGGCCGAGGGCCTGCGCGTGGTCACCGTGCTGCTCACCCCCTACATCCCGGAGTCGGCGGACAAGCTGCTGGCCGCGCTCGGCGCGCCCGCCAGCGCAATCGAAGACGCACGCTACGGCGCCCATCCCGGCGGCCAGGCGGTGCAGAAGCTCGCGCCGCTGTTCCCCAAGCCGGAGCAGTGATCGACAGCCACACCCACCTCGACCGCGGCCCCGCGCCGGTGGCGGAGCTCGTGACGCAGGCGCGCGCGGCGGGCGTGAACCGCATCCTCACGATCGGCATGGACTCCGAGTCCTGCCGCGCGGCCCTCGCAGCCGCCGACGCCCACGAAGAGGTCTTCGCGGCCATCGGCCGCCACCCCAACGAGGCCACCGGCTACACCGACCAAGTGACCGGCGAGCTGCGCGAGCTGGCGCAGCATCCCCGCTGCCGGGCGATCGGCGAGACCGGCCTGGACGACTACCGCGACTACGCCCCACGGCCCGACCAGGAGCGGGCCTTCGCGGCGCAGATCGGGCTCGCCCGCGACACCGGCAAGCCGCTGGTCATCCACACCCGCGCCGCCGAGGACGACACCATCGACACGCTCGCGCGCGACGCCCAGGGCCTCGAGGTCATCCTGCACTGCTTCTCGATGCCCGGCCGCCTGGAGGAGTGCCTCGACCACGGCTGGTGGATCTCCTTCGCGGGCAACGTCACCTACCCGAAGTCCACCGACCTCGCGGACGCGGCCGAGAAGGTGCCGCTGGAGCGGCTGCTGGTGGAGACCGACGCGCCGTACCTCACGCCGCAGGCCGTGCGCAAGGAGCGCAACCGCACCGCCTACGTCGTCCACACGGCGCGGTTCATCGCCGAGCGCCGCGGCATCGCCTACGCGGAGCTCGACGACGCGGTCGAGGCGAACGCTGCCAGGCTGTTCGGGTGGTGACTCAGCCGAGCCTGCGGCGCATGCGGGAGTTCGGCGTCCGGCCGAACCGCGAGCTGGGCCAGAACTTCCTCGTCGACTCCAACATCCTCGACGTCATCGGCCGCGCCGCCGAGCTGGGCGGCGGCGACGTCGTGCTGGAGGTCGGCGGCGGCCTCGGCGTGCTCAGCGAGTACCTGGCCGAGCACGCGGCGCACGTGCACGTCGTCGAGGTGGACACGGGCCTCGAGCCGGCACTGCGCGACGCGCTGGCGCCGCACCCCAATGCCACCCTGCACCTGGGCGACGCCGTCAGGCTCGACCTGAGCTTCGACCCCGCGCCGACCAAGGTGATCGCCAACCTGCCCTACGGCGTCGCGGCCACGGTGATCCTGCGCACGCTCGAGCTCGACACGGTCCAGACCTGGGTGGCGATGGTGCAGAGGGAGGTGGGCGAGCGGCTCGCCGCCGCGCCGCGGACGCCGGCCTACGGCGTGCCGTCGGTGATCGCCCAGCTCGCCGCCGACGTGCGCGTGCTGCGCAAGGTCCCGCGCACGGTCTTCCACCCCGTGCCGAACGTCGACTCCGTGCTCGTCGGCCTGCGCCGCCACGGCCCGGCCGCGGACGCGCGCCTGCGCACGCTCGTCCAGCGCGGCTTCGCCCACCGCCGCAAGGCCCTGGCCCGGTCGCTCGCGCTCGCGCCCGATGCCGACGCGGACATCCGCGAGCGGGCCCGGGAGGCGCTCACCGCGATGGGCCACCCCGCCGACGCCCGCGCGGAGACGCTCTCCCCCGCCGAGTGGCGCGATCTGTGCGAGCGCCTGTGCTGACCGCGCGCGCCCCCGGCAAGGTCAACCTCTGCCTGCTCGTGGGCGCGCCGCGCGCCGACGGGCTGCACCCGATCGTGTCGGTCTTCCAGCCGGTGTCGCTGGCCGACGAGCTGACGCTGAGCGAGGGCGGCGACGCCGATCGCGTGGTCTGCCCCGGCGTGGACGGGGAGAACCTGGCCGCCCGCGCGCTCGCCCAGTTCCGCGCCGCGACCGGCTGGAACGCGCCCCCGCGCAGGCTGACCATCGCCAAGCACGTCCCGGTCGCCGCCGGGATGGGCGGCGGCTCCGCCGACGCGGCCGCCGCGCTGCGCCTCGCCGCCGCGGACTCCGGCCATCCGATCCCACCCGGCCTCCCGATGCGCCTGGGCGCCGACGTCCCAGTCCTGCTGCACCCCGCCCGCGCGCTGGTGACCGGCGCGGGAGAGCACGTGGAGCCCCTGGCGGAGGCGCCGGCCGCCGCGGGAGACGCGCGCGCCACGCCTGCAAGCACGCTGGTCATCGTCCCCCTCGATGCCCATCTGAGCACCCGCGACGTCTACGCGGAGTTCGATAAGCACGACCGCGCCCGCACGCCGGGCGAACTGACCGAATGGGCCGAGCGCCTCAGAGCCGGCGAGCCTCCGCCCGCGGTCAACGACCTCCAGGCCGCCGCCCGCCGCCTGTGCCCGCAGATCGACCGCGCGCTGGAGGCCCTGAGATCAGCCGGGGCCCAACGGCCGCTCGTCACCGGCTCCGGCCCCACGGTCTTCGGCTACAGCGACGACCCCGAGGCGCCGCAGCGCCTGCGCGCCGCCGGTTACGCCCGCGCCCAGTCCGCCGACCCCCACCGCCCATGAAGTTCAGCTGGCTCGCCGCCGCCGCAGTGCTGGCCGGGTGGCTCGTCGTCCGCCGCCACAAGCAGGCGCGCTGGTTCCAGGTCGCCGAGCTCGTGGCCATCGTCGCCGCGGTGCTCATCGGCACCGGCGTCATCCACCTCCCCAACTTCGAGAAGCTGCTCGAGGACGCCGGGCAGGCCCTCGGCACCTGGACCTACCTGGTCGTCGGCCTGCTGGCGTTCGCCGAGACCGGCGCGTTTCTCGGCTTCATCGCTCCCGGGGAGACGGCCGTGCTCGTCGGCGGCCTCGTCGCCGGCCAGAAGCAGATCTCGCTGATCGTGCTGATCGCCATCGTCTGGGCCTGCGCGGTGGCCGGCGACGTCACCTCGTTCACGCTCGGGCGCAGGCTCGGCCGCGCGTGGCTGCTGCGCCACGGGGAGCGGTTGAAGATCACCGAGGAGCGCCTCGACCAGGTCGAGGGGTTCTTCGAGAAGCGCGGCGGCGCCACCATCCTCATCGGCCGTTTCCTGGGCTTCGTCCGGCCGCTGTTGCCGTTCACGGCCGGCGCGTCGAAGATGCCGCTGCGCCGCTTCCTGCCCTACGACGTGCTCGCCGCCGGCCTGTGGTCGGCCACGTTCTGCGTCCTCGGCTACGTGTTCTGGCGCTCGATCGACGAGCTCACGACCTACGTCAGCCGTGGGCTGTTCGCGTTCGGGACGCTGGTCGTGGTGATCGCCGCGGCCGTCGGGCTCGTGCACCTGCGGCGCAGCCCCGAGGCGCGGGCGAAGGTCGGAAGGTGGCTCGACGAGCGCGCCGACAAGCCGGGCTGGAGCATCCTCGTCAAGCTCGCCCGCCCCGCCTGGCGCTTCGTCGGCCGCCCGGCCGCCGCCGTCGCCGACTTCGCCGCCGAGCGCTTCACGCCCGGCAACCTCGGCCTCGAGCTCACGACGCTGCTCGCGCTGCTCGCCGTGGGCGGCTTCACCGTCGTGCTGCTCGGCGAGGCCGTGCTCGCCCCGGGCACGCCGCGGGTCGACCGCTGGGCGCTCGACGTCGCCGACCGGCTGCGGATGGACCCCGCCGTGTCGCTCGCCAAGGTCGTCACGGCGCTCGGCTCCTCGGCGGCGATGATCGCCGCGGTCCTCCTCACCGCCGGCTGGGCGCTCGTCCGCCGCCGCCCGATCGACGCGCTCGCGCTGCTCGCCGGCGCCGCGCTCGCCCTCGTGCTGCTCCACGTGCTCAAGGCGGCCTACGACCGCCCGCGCCCGCCCGGCGCGCTGGTCGACACCGAGGACTCGTCGTATCCGTCCGGGCACGCGACCTACGTGATCAGCCTCGTGGCCTGCGCGACCGTCCTGGTGCGCGGCGGCGCCGGCTGGGCCGCCCGGATCGCCGCCGTCACCGTCGCCATGATCGTCGTCGCCGTGGTCGCCGCGACCCGCGTCTACCTGCGCGCGCACTACCTGACCGACGTGCTCGGCGGCGTCGGGCTCGGCGTGGCGATCTGGGCGCTCTTGGGCATCCTCGCCCTGTTCGCCTGGCGCGTCCGCCACAATGGGGGCGTCTCGTGAGCGACGACCAGAAGACGTACCTGATCGCGGCCGCCGCCGCGCTCATCTCGCTGATCGCCTGGCTGGCGCTCGTCGTCGTGCCCGCTTGGCGCTCCTACTGGCGCCTGCGCGACCGGCTGGTGGCCACGGTGCTGAGCGTCTACATCCTCGCCGCGTTCGTGCTCGCGGGCGCCGGCGTGGGCGCGTTCGTGCTCTGGTACTTCAGCGACCGGTTGTGATGAGCGCGCAGGTGGGCGACCTCGGCGCCCTGGCCGCGATGACGGACGCGGTCGAGTCCGGCCTGGGCCTGCCGGAGGTGGTCCGCGCGGCCGCCAAGGCCCTCGACGCGTCGCTGGTGCTGATCGACCGCTCGAGCGCGGTGCTGGCCGTCGCCGCCCGGTCGACCGCCGACGAGCGCGCGCTGATGCGCGACGCGGCCGGCGTGGAGACGGTCGAGCTGCGGGTGGGCGACGCGGTGGTCGGCCGGCTGCGGCTGCGGGCGCGGGGCGAGGTGGCGCCGGCGGTCCTGCGGATCGCCACCACGCTGATCGCCTCCGAGGTGGAGCGCGTCCGCGCGCCCGACCGGGCGTCTGAGGCCGCCCAGGCCGCGTTCCTCACCGCGCTGCTGCGCCGCCGGGTGACCGACCGCGGCGACATCGTTGCCCGCGGCGCCGAGCTCGGCGCCGATCTCGCGGCCGGCGGCGCCGTGGTGGTCGTGCGCGCGCACCACTTCACCCCGGCCGAGGAGGACTGGCGCGCCCGCGTGCTCGCGGCGGCCGAGCGCGCCGCCCGGGCCGGCGCGCCCGGCGCGCTCGCCTGCCTGTCCGAGGACCACGTGGTGCTCCTGCTCCCCACGCCCGAGGACGCCGCGCTGCGCCGGGTGGCCGGCGGGATCGCCCGCGAGCTGCACGCGTCCGTCCACGGCTTCCGGTTCGCCGTGGGCCACTCGCGGGTCGCCGCCGATCCGGTCGACCTCTACCGCGCGGGCAACGAGGCGCTGCTGGCCGCCAACGTCGCCACCACCGGCGAGGACGTCGCCGTGCTGGCCTTCGAGGACACCGGCGCCTACCGGCTGCTGCTTCCGGCCATGAGCGAGGACCCCGCGGAGCTGCGGCGCTTCTACGCCGAGACGGTGGCGCCGCTCGTCGCCTACGACGACCAGTACGAGACCGACCTCGTGCAGACGCTCGAGACGTTCCTGGACGCCGACGGCAACGTGGCCGGCACCGCCGCCCGGCTCTACACGCACCGGCACACGGTCCGCTACCGGCTCGAGCGCGTGCGCGACCTGACCGGCCTCGACGTCGCCTCCACCGACGGGCGCGAGAAGCTCGGCCTCGGGCTGAAGGCGATGCGCGTGCTGGGCATCGCCGCGCCCGAGGGCCCCGCGACGGAGGCGGGCGCCGAGGGCGGCCGCGTCGTCCGCGAGGCCAAGGACAGGACCTGACCGCTCGCTCGGGCGCCATGCGCGGTCACGCCCCGCAGCGGCCGACGTTGGCGTCGTCGCAGTAGGGCGCGCCGAGGAACGGCTCGGTGACGATCCCGCGCTCGAGCCGCAGGGTGCCGGTCTGACCCACGTGCGGCGGCCGGGAACCGCGGAAGAAGGCCTTGGCGAACACGTGCACGCTCGTCACCCGGGCCCGTGCCCGGGCGGAGGAGTACGTGCCCCGGACCCGCGACAGGCGGAAGGACAGGTTGATCAGGTGCGTGCAGCAGCCGAGGTAGACGACCATGCGCGCACGCCCGCTCGGGGTGATCCTCAGGCCTCGCTCGTGTCCGGCCCAGCTCCCGGCGAACACGCCGAGCCCCGCCCTGCCCGTCGCCGGCTTGCCGATGCCGCGGACCGCGACGGGCCGGAAGCGGGTCTCAGTGGTCCCGTCGCCGAGCTGCCCGGCGTCGTTCGCGCCCCAGCACTTCACGCCGCCGCCGGCGAGCAGGGCGCAGGTGTAGAAGCTGCTGGTGCCGATCGCCGTGACGCCGTGCAGGCCGCTCACGGTGACCACCCGCGTGGTCTGGTTCAGCCCGCTCCCGATCTGTCCGCTGTAGGGGTTGGGGCTCTGGCATCGCACCGTGCCGCCGGCGATCAGCGCACAGCTGTGCTCGGTCTGCTGGCCGTCGTAGCTGAAGCTGAACGCCTTCACGTGGGCGAAGCCCCGGACGACGGCGGGCGGCGAGGCCGCCCCCCAGCATTCGGCCGCGCCCTGCGCGGTCACGGCGCAGGGCTGCCACGGGTCTCCGCTCACTGAGACGACGTCGCTCAAGCCCGGCACGAGCGTGGGGACCAGCTGGTCGCCGGCCTTCTCGATTGGCCCGAGGCGGCCGCGCCAGCCCCAGCAGCTCACGGTCCCGCCGGCATGGAGGGCGCACGCCTGCAGCTCGCCCGTGCTGATCGCGGTGATGTCGTCCAACCCCGGCACGGCGACCGGTGTAGGGCTGCTCACCCGCGTCCCGTTGCCGAGCTGGCCTCTCGAGTTGTCGCCCCAGCACGCGACCGTGTGATCGGCGCGCAACGCGCACGTGCTCTCCCCGCCGGCGCTGACCGCGACGGCGCCGGTGAGACCCTGGACCGCGACCGGCAACGACCGGCTGGTCGTCGTCCCGTCGCCGAGCTGGCCGAGGCGATTGTCGCCCCAGCACTCGACCGTGCCGTCCGCCAATGCGGCGCAGCTCGTGGCCACGCTCGGGCTCGCGCTCACGCTCGTCGCTCCCGCCAGTCCGGCCACGGCGACCGCGGTCAGCCGCCGGGTGCGCGTGCCATCGCCCAGCTCTCCGCTCACGTTGGCCCCCCAGCACTTGACGGTCGCGTTCGAGAGCAGCGCACAGGCGTGACCCGAGCCCGTGCTGATGGCCACCGCCTTGAGCAGCGCCCCGGCGAACGCGCGCTCGGCGCCCCCCGTCGCGATCAGCAGCAGGGCCACGCTCGCGGCCGCCGCGGAATGGCGTGCGCGGCGAGCGATCGCTGACGACGGCTGGACGTCTCGCGGCATGGCTCATCCTCTTCCTCGAGGGCGCCCGACCGCGTAGCTGACCCTAACCCGGCGCGTCGGTGCCGGTCAACCGCGGCTGCGCTTGCGCGGGGTGACGGCCGCGGATAGCGTCATGCAAATGCGACTGGTCCGGAGCTCGCGAGGCGGCGTGGCGCTGGCGGCAGCCGCCGCCCTCGCGATGTCGGTCCCACCGGCGGCCGGCGCGCGCCCGGCGAATCCGCCTCTCTGGGGGGCCTTGAGCGACAAGCTCATCTGCGGCCTCGCCGTACACGCCCCCGGCACGGCCGCGCAGCTGCTGTGCGCGGACACGGTGGTGCCGGCGCCCAAGGGCCCGGCGTACGACGGCGACCCCGGCTTCGTGTTCCTGAAGGCGCACGGTCATCCTCATCTGACGCGGCTGAGCCAGTACACCTGGCAACAACCGGACGGGTGGGACAAGTCGCACCGGGCGACGCTCACGCCCGGCCAGACGTGGCGACACGGCGGGCTGAGGTGCTCGGTCCGGCGGGCGGCGGTCCGGTGCACGAACCGCTCGCACCACGGGTTCACGATCACACGCCGCGCCTACCGGCCGTTCTGACCGCGACTGCGCATCGCGCTCGCGTGGCGCGAGCGCGATGCGTGCGCGCGGTGCGCTAGCCGCCGACCACCACCAGCTGGTGCCAGCCGTGGCCGTGCGCCGCGGCCGTTACCTCGAGCCCGCGGTTGGTCCGCCGGGCCGCGTAGCGCTTGACGCGGCGGCCGTCGAGAGAGACGGAGGCCACGCGCGCGGTCGCCGGCAGCACGGCGCCGAGCGTGAGCCGGTGCACGTGCACGCCGTCGAGCGCGACCTTGGTCGTGTAGCGGCGGCCGGAGCGCGACGCGAACACGTCCGCCGCGCCGTCGCCGAGCCGGATGTTCGATCCCTGCACGCTCGGCTGGCCGTCCGGCACCTGCGGCACGACGCGCAGCGCGCCGTAGTTGAGGTACGGGTCGACGCCGAGCTGCTGGTGGATCACCGGCCACGCCGTGCCGTAGTTGCCCCAGGCCTGCATGAACATCGAGCGGCAGGTCCAGCAGCGGTCGATGTTGGCCGGGATGCCGGGCGTACTGCCATAGCTCGCGCTCGGCGTCGACGGGAAGATCTCCGGCATCGCGCCCGGCTGCTCGTCGGGCGTGCCGCCGGTGGCCGGCTCGGAGAGCATCGTCTCGGCGTTGGCGTCCGTGTAGCGCTGCTGCTGCCCCGGCCCGAGACGCCCGTAGTTGCCCTCGCCGACCGCCTGGATAGACGTGGTCAGCGAGAAGATCTCGGTGTCGCCGGCGCCGTTGTCGCCGCCGCCGCAGCCGGTGTGGAACAGGCCCTGGCTGCCGGGCCGGTCGCCGCTGTAGCAGCTGTTCTCGCGGCCGGCCAGCGCGGTCTGGCCGTGCGCGCGGCTCGCCAGCTCCGAGCCGTCGAGCAGCTGGGCCTCCATCGGCGTCTGGCCGATCCAGTGCTTCTGGAAGCTCTGGGCGCCGCCGGTCTTGAGCGAGTCGGCGTACTGCTGGGCCTCCGTGTCCCACCAGGTGGACTCGAAGCGCGACTGCAGGTCGCGCGCCGTCCGCGTCGTCCACGCCACGGTGGCCGAGTCGTGCTTGGAGCGCGCCATGTCGGCGAGGTCGTACAGCGCGCGGATGTAGTAGACGGCGTTGTCGAGCTTCATCGGGCCCATGCCCGCGCGCTCGACGTTGCCGGACCCGGTCGGCCAGCCACTCGGATCGGTCAGGTGGTCTCTGACGTAGAGCAGGTTGCGCTTCGCGAAGTCGTACATCTCGTCGCGGAAGCGGTCGTCACCCGTCCAGCGCCAGACGAGCGCGACCGTGCTCGGGAACTTGACGATCTCGTCCGTGTTGAAGTCGTTCGTCTTGGTGCCGTCGGCGCTCGTGGTCTGCGAATCGTGGCCGAACCAGATCGAGCCGTCGGTGACCGTCTCGTGCACCACCACTCCGGAGCGGTTGTTGAGGATGTCCGACACGTCGCGCAGCGCGCGCAGGTGGTCCTCGACGGTCTCGAACTGGCCGAGCGCGAGGCCCGCGAACGCCGTGTACTCGCCGTCGGTGGCGAACATCCACGGGTAGTCCGGGAACCCGGCGCCGAAGAACGTCACCTGCGAGACCGTGCCCAGCGGCGGCGGGAACTGGTGGCCCTGGTTGGTCCAGCGGACCTGCAGGTCCTGCGCCGTCTGCGTGAGGTCGGCGAGGTTCTGCTTGCCCCAGCCGATCGCCTGCTGCAGCGTCGGGTCGCCCGGCAGCGACACGCGCGACCAGGAGGCGAGCTTCTCGCGCGCGGCGATCTTCGCCGCCAGCTCGCGGCCCGGGTCCCGCAGGAGCCGGGACAGCTCGCCCTGCGCGTCGCCCATGCCCCGGTCGGAGCCGGCCGCCGCGACCCACAGCGTCTTGGCACCGCCGGCGGGGACGGTCACCGAGTAGCGCAGCTCGCCGCCGGTGCCCTTGCCGAACGGCCCGTCGTCGCAGGCGCTCGGCGGCGGCCCCGGCGCGGGCTCGGTGCCCGTGCACGTGGTGCCGGGCTGCGGCCCGCGGTAGGCGCCGCCGGTGGCCGCGGCCTCGCCGGAGGCCGGCGCCCGGTCGGACGCGACCAGCGCCGCGTAGTGGTGCGCGGGCGCGCCGGGCAGCGCGCCGTCGTCGGTGAACTGCAGCCGGCCGCCGGCGTACGCGCCGTGGTCGGCCAGGTTGTCGCTCGCGTTGGGCGTGACGCCCGAGAAGCCCCACGGATAGGCGCCCATCAGCTCGCTGTGGGCGTCGACCTTCACGGTGACGGTCTTCGCGGCGCCGCCCGGGTTGCGCAGCGTGAGCCCGAACAGCACGCCGCGACGGCCGTCGGGGGCGAAGTCGGTGCGGCTGAGGTTCAGCCCGGAGAGGGGCGGCAGGTCGTAGCGGACGTAACCCTGCCCGCTGGTGAACTTCGTCGCCGGCCCGGCCCACGCGTCGCCGACCCCGAACCACACGCCGTCGAGGAGCTTCAGCGGCGGCGTCCACACGCCGCCCATCTCGCCCGTGATGTGCCAGCCGTTGGCGTAGAACCGGCCGTCCTCGAAGCCGATGGCATACGCCCGCGTGCCCGCGGCCACCTCCCGGCGGTCGGCCAGCCGCGTGCTCACCGACAGCTCGGCCGGCGCCGCGCTCGGCGTGCCCCCGCCGTGCGCCGCCGCCGTCGCCGGCGTCAGCGCGACGGTCGCCGCCCCCAGGGCCACTGCAGATGTCCAGCGCACTCCCGCACCTCCTCCTTAAGCGCTTCAGCAAGAAGCGGGTACCCCATGCGCCGTCGGGGTATTCGCGGCTTCGATGCCTCCCGCCCGCCGCCGCCCCACGATCGCCGACGTCGCCCGCCGGGCCGGCGTGTCGGCCACGGCGGTGTCGTTCGCCGTCAACGACCGGCCGGGCGTGTCGCCGGAGACCCGCGAGCGGATCCTGGACGTCGCCCGGGAGCTCGGCTGGCGGCCGTCCGCCAGCGCCCGCGCGCTGACCGAGGCGCGCACGCGGGCCATCGGGCTCGTCCTCGCCCGCGACCCGGGCCAGCTCGAGCTCGACGCGTTCTTCGTGCGCTTCCTCTCGGGGATCGAGCGCACGCTCGCGCCGGCCGACCACGCGCTGCTGCTGCAGATCGTGCCGGCGGACGGCTCGCTCGCGGCCTACGCCCGGCTGGCCCGCGGCGGCCGGGTCGACGGCTGCCTGCTCACCGACATCGAGGTCGACGACCCGCGGTTCGCCCTGCTGGAGGCCGAGGGCGTCCCCGCCGTGCTCGCCGGCCGGCCGGCCGGGCCGTGCCCGTTCCCGTGGCTCGAGACGCGGCACGCCGAGGGGGTCGACGCCGCGGTCGCCCACCTGCGCGAGCTCGGTCACGAGCGGATCGCCTTCCTCGGCGGCTCGGCCGAGCACGAGCACGTGCGCGCGCGCTGCGCGCGCTGGCGGGCCACGGCCGGCCGCGCCGCCGGCCCCGAGGAGTACGCCACGACCGCGCCTACGGTCCCGCCCGACGCCTCGGCGGCCGCGCGGCGGACCCTGGAGGCCGGGGCGACCGCGGTCGTCTGCACGAGCGACGCGCTGGCGCTGCCGGTGCTGCGGGAGGCGCGGTCCGCGGGCCTGGACGTGCCCGGCGACGTGTCCGTCGTCGGGTTCGATGATTCGCCGCTGGCCGCGCTCGCGTCGCCGGCGCTCAGCTCGGTCCGCGTGGACTACGCCGAGTTCGGCGCGGCCGCCGCCGCGGCGCTGCTGGCGGCGATCGCCGGCGAGCCGGTCCCCGGCTACTCGGCGTCGGCGCCGGAGCTCGTCCCGCGCAGCTCCACCGCGCAGCCGCGGCGGTGACGCCGCCAGCGCCAGACCACGACCGCGACGATCAGCACGGCCACCACCGCCGCGGCCGCCGGGCCGACGACCGCCAGCGCGTGCTCGGCAACGCTGCCCAGGAAGTAGATCGAGAAGGCGACGCTGGATGCCCAGGCGATCCCCCCGAGCGCATTCCAGAACACGAACACCGGCCAGCGCATGCGGTTCATCCCGGCCAGCCAGGCGGAGGCGATCCGCAGCCCCGACACCCAGCGGCCGAGGAACACCGCCTTCGGCCCGTGCCTGGCGAAGAACGGCTCGCCCAGCTCGAGCACCTTGAGCCGGTGCTCGCGCAGCGGGCCGCGGGCGAGGAACAGCCGCCGGCCGTAGCGGCGGCCGATGGCGAAGCCGACGTTGTCACCCAGGATCGCCGCAGCGCTGGCCACCACGACGAGCGTCCCGATGTCCATGTGGTGGTCGTGCGCCAGCAGCGCGGCGGCGATCAGCGCCGTCTCGGCGGGGACCGGGATGCCCATCGTCTCGACGGCCACGAGCGCGAACACCGCCGCGTATCCCACGTTCGCCGGGATGTGGATGAGCGCGGCGAGCACCACCCGTCGAGCCTAACGGTAGGGTGCCGCCCGCGATGGCGATCGGGGTGTTGACCGGCTCGGGGACGTACGCGCTGCCGGGGTTCGAGGGCGAGGGCCCGGCGCCCGTGGCGACGCCGTGGGGCGAGGCGCTCGTGTCGCGCGGCGAGTGGGCCGGCGTGGACGTGCTGCACGTCTCCCGCCACGGCGCCGGCCATCCGCGGCTGTCCAACCACGTCACGCACCGGGCGAACGTCGCGGCGCTGAAGGCGCTCGGGGCGACGGGGGTGCTGGCCGTGACGGTGTGCGGCGCGGTCGACCCGGACGCGCCGCTCGGCGCGCTGGTCTGCTTCGACGACCTGCACTTCGTGTCCAACCGCCTGCCGGACGGGAGCCTGTGCACGTTCTTCACGGAGCCTGGTGCGCGCGAGCGCGGCCATTGGATCTATGAGGGGCCGTTCGCGGAGCCGCTGCGGCGCGCGCTGCTCGACGGCGCGGGCGACGCGGGCGTCGAGGTGCGCGACGGCGGCGTCTACGGGCACGTCGACGGGCCGCGGTTCAACACGCGCGCGGAGATCCGCGGGCTGGCGGCGTGCGGCGTGACCGCGGTGTCGCAGACCGCCGGGCCGGAGACCGTGCTGTGCGGCGAGGCCGAGCTGCCCTACGCGCTGCTCGGCTTCCTCACCGACTACGCCAACGGCGTCCAGGCGGAGGCGACGCCGGTGGACACGCTGACGGCGATGATGGCCGCCTCCACCGACGCGTTCGCCCGCGTGCTGCGGGCGGCGCTGCCGCGGGCCGCCGCCGCCCCGCCCGGGCCGGCGGGGGTCGTCCTGCGCTTCGAGTGACCGCGCCGCTCAGCCGCGCGCGTGCCCCTTGAGGATGCGCACGGTCGCGTCGTCCTGGCCGGAGATGCGGAAGGCGTCGTCGCGGAACGCCTTCATGACGTGGTGGCCGATCCGCAGCCGCACGCCGTCGTAGCGGTGGATGCGCGCCACCTCCTTGGCGAGCGCGTGCAGCGTGCGCGGGCCGGGATCGCCGCCCGGGGTCGAGTCGCCGCCGGTGTCGAGGATGATCGTCGTGAGCGCGTCGTCGCCCTCGTCGGCGTCGTGGCCGACGAACTGCAGCGTGTGCCGGCCGGCCGGCGCCGAGGACGGGATGTGCAGCGAGTACGTGCGCGTGAAGCGGTCGCCGCGCACCTGCTGGAGCGTCACCTTGACGCGGGTGTCGTGGCCGGCGCGCACGCGCCGCGGCAGCGAGACGTGGCGGATGAAGGCCTGTTCGGCGGTGCGGCGCAGCTTCATGAACACCGACACCTGCGTGACGTCGGGCGGCCGGCCGGTGTAGGCGTCGATGTCGCCGAGCGCCTGCGCGAGGTCGCTCGCCGCGCTGGTGGTCACGGCGTTGCCGAGGCTGCCGTCGTCGCTCATCTCCGCCGAGGTCGACACGTAGCGGTTGCAGAACCGCATGGGCTTTGAGAGCTCGGCCACCGCGATCCGCGCGCACACGTCGCCGGTCGCCCGGGCGGGCGTGCTGTCGAAGACGTTCGTGGCCGCCTGCACGACCGCCAGCGGCGCGAGCGCCGACGTCCACGACGATCCGCTCGGGATGTCCATCGCCGCCTCGTCGGCCACGCGCAGGTCGATGTTGCTGTCGTGCTTGGCGTCCACGTCGCGGGCCAGGACGTGTACGGGCACCGTGTGGGGGAACACGCCGGTCCGGCCGGCCACCCCGGTGAGCGCGTCGTCGCCGAGCGTGCCCAGGTCGTGGCCGAGCGAGGCCAGCTTGTACGTCTCCAGCCCGCCGCCGCCGATCGGGTTGTCGATGACGTCGTAGACGTAGGCGTCCTGCAGCAGCAGCGCGCGCCCGCCGACGCCCTCGAGGGGATGGCCGAACGCCCACACCTTGTCGCCGTCGACATAGGTCACCGTGCCGATCGCGCCGTACTCGATGTCGCCGGTCGAGTAGCCGACCCCGACCGCCGAGCCCGGCCGCAGCGTCTGCGGCGGGAACGTCCCCAGCGGCCCCGCCGGCGTGGCCAGCACGGGATGCCCGGCCTTCGCCCCGGCCACCTCCAGCGCCCGCCCGACGTTCCCGCTCAACCCGCTCACGGTCAGCGGCGAGGTCAGCGGCCGCGCCTTGCGCTCGATCCGCTGCCACGCCGCGCGAGAGAGCCGCGTCGCCCGCACGCTTCCGCGCCCGGCCGCCGCCGCGCTCGCCTTGGCCCGCTTGCCGCGCTTCCCCGTCGGCTTCGCGCCCTTCCCGTTCTTCGCGGTCGCGCTCGGCCCGGCCGGCTTCGGCGGGGCATCGACGGGCGTGGCCAGGATCGACTCGATCGGCGTGGCGAGCGCCTCCTTGCCGCCGTACGCGCCCACCGACTCCGAGATCGCGCCGATGTTGCGCATCACCCCCGCGGAGTCCGCGCAGTAGATCGGCGATCCGGAGAAGCCCGGCCCGATCCCGGTCGCGTCCACGGCCGGCCCCGACACCGTCACGAGGATCGCCGGGGCGATCGGCAGCCCGAACCCGTCCGCGACGTCCACGACGTTGACGTCGAACGCGCTGATCGCCGTGCCCCTGACGACCGAGTAGCCGGTGCAGTGCATCCCGGCCTGGACGTCCGAGAGCGGCATGATCGGGTCGCCCGCATAGGCCGGAGCGGCGGGCACGAGCAGGGCCGCGACCGCGGCGGCGAGCGGGAGTATGCGCATGAGCGCCGCCCAGCGTAGGCGTTCACGGCCCGGCGCGACAAGCCTGTGACGAAACTCTTACCGCCACCTCCGCGACTCACCAGTGCGACCCGGCGCATCGCCGCTCCACCGGGTTTCCGGCGGCCCTCGCTCCACCCCGGGAACCTCCCGCGCCACCGCCGGCAACTCGGCCTCATACGCCCGGACCCACTTCCGTATCGCGTTGTCGCTCACGCCGTACTTGCGCCCGACCGCGCTCCAGCCGCTCGCCGCGATCTCGGCCAACAGCTGCTCGTACGGCGGCCGCTCGACCTTGCGGGCGCCCGGCCGCGGGGCGCCGTGGCGATCCCAGCGCATGCCGCAGGCGCGCGAGCAGTAGCGCTGCCGGCGGTCCCGGACGAGGAAGACCTTGCCGCAGCGCAGGCACGCCCGGTGTTCGTCCGGACGGCGATTCATGCGACCGCAGTGCGTCTCGAACGTCGCGGCGCAATTCGGGCAGACGATCCTGAGGTTCTCCAAGCGGTTGTCGTCGGCCACGCCGTTGATGTGGTCGAGGATCAGCGCCATCCGCCGGCCGCGCCACTCCTCGCCCTGGCCGCACAGCTCGCAGCGCCGTTCTTTCAGGCCCTCTTCGTAGAGGCGGCGCTTGAGGTGTCCGCGGTGGTACGTCGAGCGCTCGACGAGGACCTCCCGCAGAGGGACGCGCTGGCGCCTGGGCGCGGGCCAGTCGAGACGGAAGTGATCCGTGGAGATCCCCCACGTAGTCAGCCACCGTCGCAGCTGCCGGTGGTTGCCGCCGGCGGGACGAAGGCCGAAATGGCGCAGGACGTCGCTCATAGACCGGGCGTCGGCGACGGCGGCGCGCAGCTCTGCTTCGGTGTAGCGGGGCACGAACGTATGTTCGAACGACCGCCGGACGGAAAAGAGGCTGGGGAGCCTGGATTCGAACCAGAACCAGATCGGCCAAAACGACCTATGCTGCCATTACACCACTCCCCAGTGCATTGGCACCTCGCCCGGTCGAAAGGCCGGACAGGATGCCGATACTACGATGCGAGCGGTGTCCGCGCCCACCGTCGTGATCATCGCCGCCGGCGAGGGGACCCGCATGCGCTCGGCGGTTCCCAAGGTCCTGCACCCGCTGTGCGGGCGGCCGCTGATCCTGTGGCCGGTGACCGCCGCGCTCGAGGCCGGGGCCGGCACGGTCGTGGTGGTGGACAACCCGAAGCGGCGGCTCGAGGACGCGCTGCCCGAGCAGGTCCGGGTCGCGATCCAGGAGCAGCCGAACGGGACCGGCGACGCGGTGGCGGCGGCGCGGGAGCACATCGACCCCGACGCCACGGTCCTCGTGATCAATGGCGACGTGCCGCTGATCACGCCGGAGGCCCTGAGAGACCTTGTCGACGCGCACGAGGACAGCGGCGCGGCGGCCACCGTGGCGACGATGGAGCTCGAGGACCCGAGCGGGTACGGGCGGGTCGTCCGCGACGCCGAGGGCGGCGTCGAGCGCGTCGTGGAGACAAAGGCCGAGGGCGACGCGACGCCCGAGCAGCTGGCCATCCGCGAGGTCAACACGGGCGTCTACGCGTTCAAGGGCGGCGCGCTCACCCAGGCCCTCGCCAAGCTCCAGCCCGACAACGCCCAGGGCGAGCTCTACCTGCCCGATGTGCTGCCCGTGCTCAAGGATGAGGGCGTCCGGGCCTACGTGGTGACCGACTCGACGATCACGCTCGGCGTCAACGACCGCGTCGAGCTCGCCAAGGTCCGCGGGCTCGCCCAGATGCGCATCCACGAGCGGCACATGCGCGCCGGGGTGACGATCGTCGACCCCGCGAGCACGCTGATCGACGCCGGCGTGACCATCGGGCGCGACACCACGATCGAGCCGTCCACCTTCATCCGCGGCGACACCCGCATCGGGGACGAGTGCCAGGTAGGGCCCTGCACGACCCTCGTCGACACCACCCTGGGCGACGGGGTGAGCGTCCCGCACTCCTATCTCGTCCGGGCGACCGTCGAGGACCACGGGACGATCGGCCCGTTCGCCTACCTGCGCCCCGACGCCCACCTGCACCCCGACGCCAAGGCCGGCGCGTTCGTGGAGATCAAGAACAGCACGATCGGGCGCGGCACGAAGGTCCCGCACCTCAGCTACATCGGCGACGCGGACATCGGCGAGAACACGAACATCGGCGCCTCCAACATCACCGCCAACTACGACGGCAAGACGCGCCGCAAGAGCCGGACCAGGATCGGGTCCAACGTCCGGACCAGCGTCGATACTGCGTTCGTGGCACCGGTCGAAGTCGGAGATGGCGCCTACACCGGCGCCGGCAGCGTCATCACGGAGGACGTCCCGCCGGACGCGCTCGCGGTCGCCCGCGCGCGTCAGAAGAACATCCCGGACTATGCGAAACGGCCCCCGAAGTCATGACCGCCAGCCCTCCTAGACTCAGTGGGGCCGTGAGCGCCCTGACGCCCCGCCCGGCTCCCGCCACCTCGCTGCCCCTGAGCGGCTACGACAAGCGGCTGATGCTGTTCTCCGGCCGCGCGAACCCGGAGCTGGCCGCGCGGATCGCCGACAAGCTCGGCGTCGGCCTGGGCGGCGTGACGCTCAAGACGTTCTCCAACGGCGAGGTCTACTGCCGCTACGAGGAGTCCATCCGCGGGGCGGACGTGTTCATCGTCCAGCCCACGTGCGGCAACCCGAACACCGGCGTCAACGCCAACGACGCGGTGATGGAGCTGCTGGAGATGATCGACGCGGCGGTCGGCGCCTCCGCCCACCGCGTGATCGCCGTGATGCCCTGGTTCGGCTACAGCCGCCAGGACAAGAAGTCCGCGCCGCGGGAGCCGATCAGCGCGCGGCTCGTGGCCCGCATGCTCGAGGCCGCGGGGGCCGACCGCGTCCTCACGATGGACCTCCACGCGGGCCAGGTCCAGGGCTTCTTCCACAAGCCCGTGGACCACATGACCGCGATGTTCATCCTCACCCAGTACTTCCGCGACCAGCAGCTCGAGGACATCGTGGTCGTCTCGCCGGACGCCGGCCGGGTGAAGCTGGCCCAGAAGTTCGCCGAGAAGGTGGGCGCCGAGCTGGCCATCCTCAACAAGGAGCGCCCGGCCCAGCAGGTGGCCGAGATCGCGTACGTGATCGGCGACGTCAAGGACAAGA
>JAICUS010000857.1 GCA_025935735.1 Solirubrobacteraceae bacterium
CGCGCTCCCGCCCACCTACCCGCACGTGCTGGCGTTCCCGCTGCACATGGACGTGATCTCGGACGGGCGCTTCCCGTTCGCGCCCGCCGGGCTCGTCCACATCGCCAACCGGATCGTCCAGCACCGCCCGCTCTCGCTCACCGAGAACCTGGCGCTGCGGGTGACCGCGTCCGGGCCCGAGCCGCACCGGCGCGGCCGGACGTTCACGCTGGTCACCGAGGTGCGGGTGGGCGACGAGCTCGCCTGGGAGGGCGTCGCCACGATGCTCAAGCGCGGCAAGGGCGCCGAGGACGCGCCGCGCGAGCCCGCGTTCGAGGACCCGCCGGTCAGCGCCCAGTGGCGGGTGCCCGGCGACCTGGGGCGCCGCTACGCCGCCGTGTCGGGCGACCGCAACCCGATCCACCTGCACCCGCTGACCGCACGCGCCTTCGGCTTCCCGCGCGCCATCGCCCACGGCATGTGGACGAAGGCCCGCTGCCTGGCCGCGCTGCGGCTGCCGGAGGCGCTGGCCGCCGACGTCCGGTTCAAGAAGCCGGTCCTGCTGCCCTCGACGGTCACCTTCGGCGAGGCGGACGGCCGCTTCGCCGTGCACGGGCACCTGGAGGGAACGCTGGCGCCGCGCTGATGAGCTTCTTATGTGCGCCGCAGCCGCAACTTAGGTGACGGCCAGGAACCGCTAAGCGACCCGCACCACGCTGGTCGCCATGCTCCTCCGCAGACCAGTCATCTCCCTCGCGGCAGCGGCGCTGATCGGCGGCGGCGCAGGCGCCGTCGCCACCGACGCGCTCCACAGCGACTCCCAGGCCGCCACCGGCACGGCGTCCGCCGCGCCGGCCTACGCGATCGCCGCGACCACCACCAAAGGCCTGACACCGCATCAGGTCTATGAGCAGGCCAAGGACTCCGTGGCCTACATCACCGCGGACATCACCCAGCAGAGCGCCGGCCCGTTCGGCCAGACCGAGCAGGGCACGGCGACGGGCTCCGGCTTCGTCGTGCGCTCCGACGGCTACATCGTCACCAACGACCACGTGGTGGACAGCGCGTCCTCCGTGAAGGTCAAGATCGGGGACGGCAGGACACTGCCCGCGCGGGTCGTGGGCACCGACCCGTCCACCGACCTCGCCGTCCTCAAGGTCGACCAGACGGGCCTGAAGCCGCTCACGCTGGGCGACTCCGACGCGGCCGAGGTGGGCGACCCGGTCGACGCCATCGGCAACCCGTTCGGCCTGGACCGCACGCTCACCACCGGCGTGGTCAGCGCGCTCCAGCGCGAGATCTCCTCGCCCAACGGCTTCTCCATCGACAACGTCATCCAGACCGACGCCGCGATCAACCCCGGCAACTCCGGCGGCCCGCTGTTCAACGCGGCCGGCCAGGTGATCGGCGTCAACTCGCAGATCGAGACCGGCGGCTCGACCTCCGGCGGCGAGAGCGGCAACGTCGGCATCGGCTTCGCCATCCCGTCGAACACCGTCAAGGCCGTGGTCGACCAGCTGATCGCCTCCGGCAAGGTCAGCCACGCCTACCTCGGCGTCTCCAGCACGGACGCGTCGAGCTCCGGCGCCAAGGTGGCCTCCGTGACCTCCGGCGGCCCGGCGGCGTCCGCCGGCCTCCAGCCCGGCGACGTGATCACGTCCCTGGGCGGCGAGGCCGTCTCGAGCTCCTCCGCGCTCTCCTCGCTGGTGGATGAGCACAAGCCCGGCGACACCGTCGCGCTGACGGTCACCCGCGACGGGCAGC
>JAICUS010000752.1 GCA_025935735.1 Solirubrobacteraceae bacterium
CCCGGTGGACGGGTCCGTCACCCGCAGCCCCACCGTCACGTAGCCCTCGCTCGTATAGGTGAACGACGGGTTGGCCACCGTTGAGTCGCCGTAGGACCCGTCGCCGTCGAGATCCCAGGAGTAGCTCACGCCGGGGGTCGAGCCGCCGCCGTCGAAGTGCACGGTCAGCGGCGCGCCGCCCGAGTCGTGGTCGGCGTCGATCCGCGCGGTCGGCGCGCCGCCCACCGGGGCGATCCGCCGGATCTCCCCGTCGAAGACGTCGGCGTAGTAGAGCGCGCCGTCGGGGCCGACCTCCAGGTCGACGGGCCCGGCCGCGCCCGAGGCGAACACCTGCACCGTCTGGGGGTCGGGCTCCCCGTCGGCGCGCGGCAGCATCGTCCAGATACAGCCGCGCGAGTAGTCGGCGAAGAACAGCGCGCCCCGGTAGGCCGCCGGGAACGCCGCCGCGTCGTAGAACGCCATGCCGCTGAGCGACGACGAGCCGGCCGGGCACTCGTCGCCCAGCGCATCGTGGTGCGAGTAGGTGAAGACCGGCAGCTGGGTGGCCTCCGGCCGCGCGTAGAGGCTCTTGCACGTGTCGAGCCCGGCCGCCTCGTAACCGTCCTGGTGCACGTCGCCCTCGTAGCACGGCCAGCCGTAGTTGCGCACCTGCGAGACGTCCGGCACGCGGTCGATCTCCTCCCAGGCGGCGAAGCCGACGTCGCCCACCCACAGGTCGGACGTGCCCGGCCGGAAGGCGAAGCGGAACGGGTTGCGGAAGCCGTAGGCGACGATCCGCCGGCGGTTCGGGTCGGCGTCCCCGGCCGCCGGGTTGTCCGGCCGGGCCGCGCCGGTGTCGGGGTCGATGCGCTCGATCGTGCCGTCGAGGCTCGCGGGCTCCCCCGGCGCACGCCCGAAGCTCTGGGCGCGCAGCGCGCCGCCCTCGGCGCTCGGCGGCGCCAGCGCGGTCCCGCGGCCGCCCGGCGGGTCGCCGCACGGATTGTCGGGCTCGCCGGACTGGCCGTAGTCGACGCTGTCATAGGAGGCGCCGTCGCCCGCGCCGGCGTAGAGGGCGCCGTCGGGGCCGAACTGCAGCGCGCCCATCGAGTGGCTCGCCGACTGGTCGCAGAAGTCCTCGACCAGCACCGTCTCCGAGCCGTCCGGCGCCAGCCGCGAGATCCGGCCGCTGACCGTGCAGCCGTCCTCGGTCGGCCCGGGCGGCGTGGGGCAGCTGTCGCTCCAGCGCGGCATCGCGGGGTCGCCAGGGTCCTTGTCGTAGGTGTAGGAGACGTAGATGTACGGGCGGCCGCTGTCGTAGCGGGGGTCGATCGCCAGGCCGAGCAGGCCGCGGTCCCAGCCGTCGAACACCTCCTTGCGCAGGTCGGCGAACACGGTCGGCGTGCGGTCGTCGGGGCCGTCGAACTCGTAGACCTCCCCCGACTTGCCGGCCACGAAGACGTGCCCGTCGGGAGCGAAGCGCAGGGCGGTGACGTAGTCGCCGGGGATCGTCCAGGGCGTCGTCTCCACGAAGCCGTCGGGCAGCGTGGTGCCCGCGAGCGCGGGCGCCCGGGGCGCGGAGAACACGCTCGCCCCGGCGCTCGCCGGCGCGAGCAGAACGAGGGCGAGCACCACTACGGCAGCCCTGACCATCGCGGCGAGCCTAACGTGCCGTTGCCCGGTGTGCCTGGACTTATGCGTAGCGCGCGGCCGCGTTGGCAGCAGCCTGACGGTACCCGCCGCCGAACAGCGCGGCGTGGACCAGCAGCGGGAACAGCTGCCACAGCTCGACGCGCTCCTCGTGCCCGCCGGCCAGCGGATGGCGCTCCTCGTAGGCCGCGAGGAACGCCGGCCCGGGCGCGCCGAACAGGTTCAGCATCGCCAGATCGACCTCGCGGTGGCCGCCGTACGCGCCGGGGTCGATGAGCCACGGCTCGCCCGCCCGGTCCCACAGCACGTTGCCGCTCCACAGGTCACCGTGCAGACGCGCCGGCGGCTCCTCCGGCCCGGCGAGCTCGCTCATCCGCTCGCACACGCGCTCGACGGTCCGCGTCCCGCCCAGGCCCAGCCGCGCCCGCGGCAGCACGGGCATGAGGCGCCGCTCGGCGTAGAAGGTGGCCCAGTCCGGCGCGGGGTCGTTGGGCAGCAGCAGCGGCCCGATCCGCGTGAGTCCGTCGTGGGCCGTGGCGCCGAAGGCCGGCGCGCCGGCGGCGTGCAGCGCGGCCAGCCCGGCGCCGAGCGCGGCCGGGTCGCCGCGGCCGCCCTCCTCGACCCATTCCAACACCAGCACCTCGTCGCTCACCCCGAGCACCGCGGGCAGGCGCAGCGCCCCCGGCGCGGCCAGCCAGCCGAGGCCGGCCGCCTCGGCGGCGTACTCGCCCGCGCCGGCGTCCGGGCGCGTCTTCGCGAACGCCGGCGAGCCGTCGTCGAGCTCCAGCCGCCAGCCCTCGTTGATGTCGCCGCCGCCCACGCGGCGCGCCGCCCGGACGCCGCGGCCGGTGGCCTCGCGAACCGCGTCCTCGAGGCTCACCGCAACGTGTCGAGCAGCCCGCGG
>JAICUS010000377.1 GCA_025935735.1 Solirubrobacteraceae bacterium
AGCCGCGAGGGTATGGTCGAATCGCTCTCACCTCCGGCCGGTTCGCTCATCGCCGTCCAGGATCGACCGTCCGACCGCGGCGCGTGTCGCCTGCGTCGGGCTGAGGCCGACAAACCCGACACGCGCCGCGGCGAGCCGCGGCGGGCCGTTCGCGGACAACCCGCCGGCGGCGTCAACCCGGCCAACGTTGCCTGACGCGCGCCTCGCCGGGTCCGCCGCGGCGCAACATCAGTCGAGCCGCTCTTCCAGGCGAGCGACGTCGTCCCGGGCGGCTTGGAGCGACTCGCGGGCCTCACCCGCGGCCTCGGCAGCGGCCTCCGCGTCCGCCCGGGCGTCGTCGGCCGCCTGCTGGGCCTGCGCGAGGCGCTCGGCCGCGGCGACGGCCGCCTCACGGGCCCGATCGGCCTCCTCCTCGGCCGCGGCCACAGCGCGCTCACGCACCCGCAACGTGCCCCGCAACCGCCGCAACTCGGCCTCGAGCTCCGCCCGCTCGCGCTCGGCCGCCTCCCGCGCCACCTCCGCCGCCGAGTCCTCCTCCTCACCCGCCGCCGTTCCGCCCGAGCCCTCGCCACCTCCGCGAGCCGCCTCCTCACCTGCCGTCGTTCCGGCCGCGCCCGCGCCCCCGCCGCGAGCCGCCGGCGCTCGCGGCCGCCGCCGCCCCACGACCTCCGTGCCCTCCGGCTCCGGCCCGAGCGGCCAAGCACCCCCCGATTGCGCCTCGTCGACCAGCCGGCCGGCCGCCAGGGCGGCGCTCAGCGCCTCGTCGCCGGCCGCGGCCTGCAGAGTCGTCCGCAACCGGTCGGCCATCGCCCGGGAGAGTGCGCGGCCGGCGGGGCGGTAGGACTGCGCAGCCGCCATTACCGCGTCGACCGCGCGGCGCTGAGCGCCCATCGCCTCGCGCAGCGCGGTGCCGCCACCGCCGGCCAGGGCCTCCTCCTGGGCGCCGCGCAGCCCCTCCCCCGCCTCGAGCAGCGCCTCGATCAGCTCAGGCTGCTCGCGCGCCACCTGGTTCGCCGTCCAGGCCGCGGGCGTGGGCTTCGGCAGCTTGGCGATCTCGCCCGCCGCATCGCGGTCGCCGCCGCGCCGCAGCTCCCGCGCCGCGAGGTCGCGTTGGCGCGTGAACTCCTCCAGCGGCAGCCCGTACAGATGGTCGACGACCTCGGTCGTCATCGCAGGCGGGTGACGACCCGGCCGTCGCCGATCCGCCAGGCGCAGGGCATCGCGGGGGTGGTGAACGGCGCGGCCACGCCGCCGGCGGCGCCGACCGCGATCAGGCCGCCGGTGCCGCCGCAGGGTGCCAGGCCGGACAGGGCGCGCTCGCAGGCGGCGTCGAGCGGGAGGCCGGCGTGGCGCATCAGCGCGTCGATCTCATGGGCGAGCGCGGTGCGGATGATCGCCTCGCCGTCGCCGGTGCACGAGACGGCGACGGTGGCGTCGTCGGCCCAGGTGCCGGCGGCGAGCAGCGGCGAGTCGCCGACGCGGCCGGGGTGCTTGCCGTTCGTGCCGCCGGTCGACGTGGCCGCGGCCACCCCGCCGCGGGCGTCGCGGGCCACCGCGCCGACCGTGCCCTCGCGCGACGAGAGCCCGCGCTGCAGCGCCAGCTCGCGCTCCGGCGTGCGGAACCAGCTCTCCGCCGCCGTCTCCAGGCCGGCGGACCGCGCGAACGCGCCCGCCGGCTCGCCGACCAGCAGCACGTGCCGGCCCTCCTCGAGCACCGCCCGGGCGGCGCGGACCGGGTTGCGGATGCCCTGCAGCGCCGCCACCGCGCCGGCCGCGCGGTCGGCGCCGCGCATGATCGCGGCGTCGTGCAGCACGCCGCCCTCCTCGTGCAGCACGGCGCCGCGGCCCGCGTTGAACGCCGGGTCGTCCTCCAAGACGATCACGGCGGCCTGGACCGCGTCCAGCGCGGCGCCGCCGGCCGCCAGCACGGCGTGCCCCGCGGCCACCGCCGCCTCGACGCCCGCCACGGCCCGCCCCTCGGCCGCCGGGGGCCAGTTGCCCGCGCCGCCATGGACGGCGATCGCGAAGTCGGTCACGTGACGAGCGAGACGAGGATGACGAGGATCACGCCCAGCGCGGCGACGACGAGCGCGGCGACGATGCGGACCGCCCACAGGCTCGCGGCCGACGGCCGGGCCTTGGGGACCCGGGCGGAGGCGGCGTGGCGGGCGGCGTCGACGCGCCGGCGGGTCCCCTCGGGCGTGGCGACCGCGCGGACCGGGCGGGCGGCGGCGTCGCCCGCGTCCTCGACCGTGGCCGTGCCGTTGGCGGCGGCCGCCGAGTCCGCGCGCCGGGCGTCGGCGGAGTGGGCGCGCAGCGCCTCCAGCTCGCGGCGCATCAGGCGCGACTTCGCCCGCTCGCGGTCCAGGTCGCGGGAGATGCGCTCGACCATCCGGCGCGTCGCCTCGGCCGCGTCGCCGCCCTCCTCGGCCTCGGTGTGGCCGATCAGCTCCTCGCGCAGCCGCGCCACCTCCGCGCGCTCGGCGGCCAGCTCGCGCTCGGTGTCGTCGCGCGTCTCCACCAGCTCCAGGCGCAGCCGCTCGGTCTCCTCGGCCTCGGCGGCGATCGTCCGCTGCGTCTCCTCGCGCGCCGAGGCGAGCCGGGAGTGGACCTCGGTGGTGGTCGCCCGCTCCGCGTCCAGGCGGCGCTCGGCCTCGGCCCGGCTGTCGGCCAGCTCGTGCTCGCGTGCCGCCAGCTCGGCGCCCAGGCGCGCGGCCTCGTCCCGCGCCCGCGTCAGCTCGTCCTCGGCCGCGGAGGCGCGCTCCTGCAGCTGCCGGATCAGGTCGCCGAGCTCGGCCCGCGCGCGCTCGTCGTCGCCGGCGCCGGTCCGCACGCGCTCGAGCTCCGCGGCCAGCACGTCGCGCTCTTCGCGCACGCCGCGCAGCTGCTCGACCTCGTCCTCGAGCTGGTCGTGCGCCGCCCGCAGGCTGCCGTGGGCCAGCCGCAGCCCGGCGAGCTCGTCGTCGGCCGGCGTCCCCGAGTCGCGCGCCGCCAACTCGGCGCGCAGCTGCTCGGTCTCCGCCTGCGCCTCCTCGAGCCGCCCCCGCAGGTCCGCCTCCACCGCCTCCAGCTCGCCGCGCAGCCGCTCGGCCTCCGTGCGCGCCTCGGCCGCCTCGTCGTCCGCCGGCCCGCCCGTCCGCAGCAGCGCCACCTCGTCGCGCAGCTCGGCCGCCTCGCGCTGGTGGCGCTCCGCCGCCAGCGCGAGCGCCTCGGCCTCCTCGGGGGAGGGGGCGGCCGCCCGCTCGGCCCGCAGGTCGGCCACCATCGCCCGCAGCTCCTCGACCTGGGCGCGCAGGTCGCCCTCCGCCGTCGCGGCGGAGAAGCGCCGGCGGCGCCGGCGCGGCGGCGGCAGCTCGACCACCAGCGTCCGGCCCATCTCGAGCTCGGCCGCCGCGATGTCGCCGCCGGCCCAGGGGAAGGACGCGTGCCACGGGTCCTCGGAGACGAGCGTCCCCGACAGCCGGTGGCGGCGGCCGGCCGCCTCGACGGACAGCGACGGCCGCCGCTGGCGCCCGCGCAGGCCGTTCCAGCGCCCGATCACCTCCAGGCGGTCCTCGGCCGTCCACTCGAAGCGCTCGAGCTCGAAGGAAACCTCGTGGGCGGACGTCATGCGGTCCCCGGCGCCTCGCCTTCGTCCTCGGCCCGCGGGTGCAGCAACGACTCCGACGAGCGCCCGGGCGGTGCCACGACCGCGTCGGTCTCGGTCGTCGGCTGGCGGTTGTCCACCGCGGCCACGCGGCGGCGCCGGTCGCGGCCCTCGACCGCCACCGCGAGCGACACGCGGCCGAACGTCAGGACGGTGCCCGCGAGCATCACGACCGCGGCGGCGAACGACAGCCAGGCGCCGAGCCCGAGCGGCTGGCCGCCGGCCCCAGGCGGCGGGTTGATCAGCTCGGCGGCCACCAGCACGAACGTGCCGCCGGCGAGCCACGGCAGCGCGCGGCGGTCCAGGATCTCTGCCTCGGCGGCGAGCAGGCCGGCGGCGCCGGCCAGGGTGGCCAGCGCCAGCACCGCAAGCACCACGTCCGCGAGCTCGAACGAGTTCCAGGCGTTCAGGCCGCCGTACCAGTCCAGGAACAGGCCGACGAGCACCAGGAGCGCGCCGACCGCCACGAGGACTGGTCCGATGTCGAATCTCCGTGTCAACGGGTCACCTCGCTAGTTCGGGGTCCCCGGCACAGGATGGCAACCGCTCCCTACGGATGACGCGCGAGCCGTTGCAGGTCCGCGTCCGGACGTTCTACCGGAATATCGTCGGAACACTGACGACCCGGCGTTTCCGGGGTCTCCGGTGAGGGAAGCGAAATGGTGAGCGCCCGACCTGACCAGCGGGCGCGCAGCGCCCGTCTGACCCACGGGCGCCGTACTACTCCCCTCCTCTCCACCGGGCGGGCGTGCCAGGGAATTGGCGCGTCCGCCCGGCTTCGTTCTGGGCCGCGGCCAGCGCGGCGGCGGACTCGCGCAGGTGCATCCGCAGGACTTCGGGACCCGAGTGCTCCAGTCCCGCGATCAGCGCGGCATGATCGGTGGACATACGCTGCACGCTCCACAGCGGCTCGAGCTGGAGCAGGAAGAGCCGCAGCTCGCCGCTCAGGGCGCGGTGGGCGGCCGCGATCCGCGGGCTGTCCGCGGCGGCGACGATCGCGCCGTGCAGCGCCGCGTGGGCCTCGTTCACGTCCGCCCAGGACACCGGCTCGGCGGCGCAGGCGCGCTGCAGCTCGGCCAGCGCAACGTGCACCGGCGCGGGCAGCCGGCCGCCGTGGCGCTCCAGTGCGAGCCGCGCCGCCTCCATCTCCAGCGCCGCCCGCAGCTCGTTGAGCCACACGACCTCCTCGCCGGACAGGCGCGCCACCCGGGCGCCGCGGTTGGGCTCCACCCGCACGAGCCCTTCGGCGGCCAGCGCGCGAAGCGCCGCCCGCAGCGTGTGCCGGGCGACGCCGTAGCGCGCGCACAGCTCCTGCTCGACCAGCCGGTCGCCGGCGGGCCGCTCGCCGGCCAGGATCTGGAGCCGCAGCGCCGCCGCGAGCGCGTCGACCGCGCTCATGCCAGCGCCGGCGTGCGTTGCGGAGCGGCCAGGACGAGCAGGCCGGCCAGAACGAGGCCGGCGCCGAGCGCCGCGGGCCCGCTCACGCGCTCGGCCAGCACGGCGACACCGAGCAGCGCCGCGGTGAGCGGCTCGGCCAGCGTGAGCGTGGCCGTCTCCGCCGCGCTCAGGCGCTGCAGGCCGCGGGCGAAGAGCACGTAGGCCAGCGCGGTCGGCACGATGCCGAGGAAGAGCGCGAGCGCCGCGCCGCCGGGGTGCAGGAGCCAGCCGCCGCCGGTGGCGGCGAGCGCGGGCGCCAACAGCACTCCACCGAGCCCGAACGCGCCCGCCATCACCGCCTCGGGCGCGTTTCCGGCGCGCAGCAGGCGCTTGGCGGCCAGCGTGTAGGCGGCGTAGGAGACGCCCGCGCCCAGGGCGAGCCCGACGCCGGGGAGCGAGACGGAGGCGGCGGCGCCGTCGAGCGCGAGCAGCGCCACGCCGGCGCAGGCCAGCGCGGTCGCCCCGGCCCACGCCCGGGCGGGCACGCGGCGCTCGAGCGCCCACTCCAGCGCGCCCGCGCTCACGGGCGCCGAGCCGATCGCCACGATCGTCCCCACGGCCACGCCCGTGTCGGCCACAGCGGCGAAGAAGCACAGCTGGTAGGCGGCCACGCCGGCGGCGGCGACGAGCAGCGGGCCGGGCGCCAGCCGGCGCAGCGGCGCCCGGCCGGCGAGGGCCACGGCGACCAGCAGCGCACCGCCCACGAGGATCCGCGCCGCCCCCACGCCCGCGGGCGCCAGCCCGTCCGGCCCGAGCGCCTGGGCGGTGCCGGTGGTGCCGAAGCACAGGGCGGCGAGGAGAACCTGGAAGCGGGCGGGCATGGGCGGCGGATTGTTCCACAATCGCCACGATTGTGCAACAATCTCGCCGCCCCACGCATCGCGATGGCCCGCCGCGGAGCGGCGGGGTCAGTGCGAGCGGCGCAGCGCGGCGGCGATCAGCGCGTCGAACGCGCGGTCAGGCAGCAGCCGGGCGGCGGCGATCTGGATCCG
>JAICUS010000559.1 GCA_025935735.1 Solirubrobacteraceae bacterium
GATGGCGGGCACGCCGCCGGCCATCGCCTCGATGTAGGCGACGCCGAACGCCTCCTCGACGCTGGGCAGCACGAACACGCCGGCGCGGCGGGCGAGCGCGAGCGCCTCGCCGGGCGCGAGGCGGCCGCGCAGCTCCACCCGGCCGCCCAGGCCGAGCTCTCCCGCCAGGCGGGCCAGCGCCGCCCGCTCCGGCCCGTCGCCGGCTACGAGCCAGCGCACGTGCGGATGCGAGTCGCGCAGCAGCCAGAGCGCGCGCAGGACGTCGCCGTGGCGCTTGCGGGCGACCAGGTTGCCCACGGTGACGAGCGTCTCCGGGTCGTGCGGGACCGGCTCGGGGAGGTCGGTGCCCAGGTGGACGACCCGCACGTCGCGCGCGCCCAGCGCCTCGCTGCGCCGGGCGATCGCGCCGGAGTTGGCCAAGGTGACGGTCGCCGCGGCGAACGCGGCGCGGACCGCCTGCTCGCCGCCCGGCCAGCGCTCGGCCACCCCGAGCACGTCGCCGCCGTGCACGCTGACCACCAGCGGGACGCCGGCCCGCGCGCGCCGCACGGCGTCGCCGGCGGGCGCGGCGTAGTGGGCGTGGACGAGGTCGAAGGGGAAGCGGCGGCGCAGCACCCGCAGCGCGACCGCCAGCGACGGCGCCGCCCAGGCGCCCCAGCGGCCGTACGCGCCCGGCCGCGGCGGCGCGAGGAACGGCACGTAGGTCACGCGCAGCCCGTCGAGCTCGGCCCGCAGGGGCTGGCGCAGCGGCTCCAGCAGCGCCGGCAGGTCGCGCGAGCGGAGCGTCGCGAGCGGCGGCACCGGCCGGTGGAGCACGAGCACCTCCACCTCCGCGCCCGCGTCCCGCGCGGCCAGCGCCTGCCGGTGCGCCCAGACGCCCAGCGCCGGGTCAGCGGCGCGCGGGTAGTACTCCGCGACGACGGCGACGCGAATCAGCGCCCACCCCCGCCCGGCAGCTCGCGGTACTCGGCGAGGATCTCGGACGCCTCCGCGCGGGTCACGTAGGCGCGGCCGTCGAGGAACGCCTCGGCCTCGGCGATCGCCGCGTCGCGCGGGTAGTCGGTCGCCACCGGGCGCAGGTGGCGGACGGGCGTGGCGTCGATGACGCCGAGCGGCCAGCCGCGCTCGGCGGCGAGCGCGCTCCAGCGAACGTCGAGGCCCCAGCCCATCTTCAGCGCGGGGAAGGGGAGCAGCGCGGCCGCCGCCTCGGCGGAGAGCGCGGTGACCGGGCCGATCTCCACGAACCGCGTGCGGTGGGCGAGCAGGCCGGGGCGGCGGCGGGTGACCTCCCAGGCGGCGTGGGAGGCGAACGCGTGCGCGGGCTGGGCGAGCTGGAAGCCGAACGCCTCGGCCAGCGCCAGGAAGCGGTCGAGGAACCCGCGCGGCAGCACCACGTCGTCGTCGACGATCAGCAGCCAGTCGGCGTCGCCGGCCGGCGCGGCGGAGAGCGCCGCGCCGACGTTCTCCCACTTGCCGGCGCCCGGCGCGGGCGCGACGAGGTGGACCGACACGGCGTGGCGCGACCGGGCGAGCTCGCGCCGGAGCCGCGCGACGGTCCGGGCGTTCTCCGGCCGGGCGACGCCGACCACGTGCACCCTTCGCCGCGGGCCCGCCGGAACCGCGGAGCGGCCCGTGAACAGGTCGCGCAGCCGGCCGACGAGCACGCCGCGGCGCCCGAGCGTCCCCGAGCGTCCGGAGAGGAAGTCGGGGTCGGCGGCGTTCGGCGGCGCCGGCGCCGGGGCGAGCGCCTCGGCCAGCCGCCCGAGCGTCAGCGCGCACAGCACGAGCCCGACGCCGCAGCCGCGGCGGACCACGTGGTAGGCGCAACCCGCCAGCGTCCGCAGCTCGGCCGTCAGCGGCGGCGCGGCGCCCCGGAACGCGTCGTAGCGGCGCGCCGCCCGGCCGCGGCGGTAGGCGGCGCGCGAGAGCGCGGGCAGCCGGGCGTCGGCGCCGGCCCGCCGGTGGTCGACGCCCGCGGCGGCCACGTAGGCGATCCGCCCGCCGGCCGCGCGCAGCCGGCGCTGCCAGTCCTCCTCGTCGCCGGCGCCGCCCAGCGCCTCGTCGAACGGCCCGACGCGCTCGAGCGCGCTGCGCCGCAGCGCCATGTTCGCGCCCCAGACGAACTCGGCCTCGCGATCCTCGGGGCCGAGGTCGAGCGCGGTGACCGGCAGCGGCTCGCGCCCGCAGGCCCGCAGCCGCGAGCCCTCCAGCCGCGGCCGGATCGGTCCCCCGAACGCCTCGGCGTCGTCGGCGGCCGCCGCGTCGCGCAGCGCGTCCAGCCAGCCCGGCCAGACCGCGACGTCGTCATCCAGGAAGCAGACCAGCTCACCGCGCGACGCCGCCACCGCGGCGTTGCGCGCCGCGTTGATCCCCCGCTCGCGCCCCAGCGCCAGATAGCGGGCGCCGTGCGACGCCGCGAGCGCGGCCGTGGGGGCGTCCTCCGGCCCGTCCTCCACGACCACGACCTCCGCGTCCGGGCGCCCCAGCGAGGCGAGCGCGACGGCCAGGTACGCGTGGCGGCGGCGCGTCGGGAAGCAGATCGACACGGCCACGGGCGGGCACATTAGAAGTGGACGCGGCGATCGATCTCGTCGAGCACGGCGACCTCCTCGAACTTGCGCGCGAAGTCGGCGCCACAGGACAGCGCCGCCTCGAGGTCGGCGGGCCCGAGCACGCGCGGGCGCGGCGCCGTCGGCGGATCGAACACGGCGTAGCGGCGATTGTCGGGGGAGAGGCGCAGGCCGGAGTCGGCCAGCACGGTCTGCACGAAGCCCTCGGTCGGCACGACCGTGTGCTCGAAGCGCCGCTCCAGCGCCCGCGGCGCGGCGACCACCGACTCCACTGCCCGGCGAGAGAGCGTGAACCAGTCCGAGCCGTGGTGCAGCGGCACGCGCGCCGGCGCCGGGACGCCCGCGTAGACGCCGGAGGGCAGCGCGCGCACCTGCACGAGCGGGTCGGCGCGCGCGGCCAGGCCCGCCAGCCGCGCGGGGACGCGCGCCCAGCGGTAGTGGTAGCGGCGCTCGAACTCGCCCACGCGCCCGCGCCGCAGCCGCAGCGGCGCCACCGGCAGCGCCTCGACGAACGCGTCGGCGTCCGCGGCCGCCAGCGACGCCTCGATCGCCGGCAGCGGCCGCACCGGGTAGTCCTGCCCGGACAGCAGCACGAGCCAGTCGAAGTCGCTGCGGGCCAGCGCCCAGCGCAGGCAGCGCACCACCGCGGCCAGCTGCGAGCCGTGCCCCCACTCCACCGGCCAGGCCGGCTCGACGAGCTGCGCGCCGGGCAGCGGCGGCCGCGGGCAGCGCCGGCCGTCGTGATGGACGGCGATCGTCGCGTCAGGGCTGCCCGCCCGCAGCGTGCGCACGAGCCGGGCGAGCACGTCCGGCGCGCGGTAGGACAGGATCACGTAGGCGACCACGGCCGCACTAGCCTGCCAGCCCGTGATCCTCCTCCTGCACCATCGCTACCGCCAACCCGGCGGCGAGGAGCGGGCGGTGGAGGACATCGCCTGGCTGGTGCGCGAGCACCTCGGTGAGGACGCCGAGGTGCTGGCGCGCGACTCAGCTGCGTTGCCGGGCCGCGCCGCGGCGCTCGGGCTCGTGGCCGGCGGGCTGCGCCCGGACGAGGTGGCGCGGGCCGTCAAGCGGACGGGCGCCCGGGTCGTGCACGCGCACAACACGGCGCCGACGTACGGCTGGCGCGCGCTGGCCGCCGCCCGCGCGGCCGGCGCCCGCGTCGTCCTGCACCTGCACAACTACCGGCTCGTCTGCGCCGTGGGCACGTGCTTCACGCGCGGCGAGGACTGCACGCGCTGCCACGGCCGCAACACCGCGCCGGGCGTGCGGCTGAATTGCCGTGGCGGCCCGCGCGCCGAGGCGCTCGCCTACGCCGCCGGACTGGCGCTCTGGCA
>JAICUS010000443.1 GCA_025935735.1 Solirubrobacteraceae bacterium
AGCGACGAGGAGCGGGCGATCATGGGCCGCCACGCCGCCCACTGGCATCCCTACATCGACTCGGGCCGCATGGTCGTCTTCGGCCCGGTCCTCGACAGCGGCGGCTCCTGGGGCCTCGCCGTCATCGAGGCCGACGACGAGGACGAGGTCCGCACCCACGCCGACCACGACCCGGTGGTCACCACGGGCACCGGCCGGATCGAGCTCGGCCGGATGCTGAGGGGCTTCGTCCGCCCGTCCGCTCAGCCCGGCCGGCTGTAGAACGACGGTCGATCGACAGCGGACGGAGTTCCGGCGGCGTGAAAGCCTCAACGCCCGCTAATCGACGTTATGTGAACTCGTGACGGGAGCCATCTCCCGGTCCCAGGTGGCCGGGTTGCGGCCGTCGCGGGCCAGCCGGTGCTTGGCCACCTTGCCGGTCGGCGTCTTGGGCAGCGCGTCGACGAACTCCACGTAGCGTGGGACCTGGAAGCGCGCGAGCTCGCGCTCCGCGTGCGCGATGACGTCGTCGGGCTGCAGCTCGCTGCCGGCGCGGCGCACGATGCAGACCTTCACGTCCTCCTCGGTGAGCTCGGACGGCACCCCGATGGCGGCGCACTCCACGATGTCCGGGTGCGTCAGCAGGCCTTCCTCGACCTCGAAGGCCGAGATGTTCTCGCCGCGCCGGCGGATCGCCTCGTTGGCCCGGCCGATGAAGTACAGGTTGCCGTCGGCGTCCATGCTGCCCACGTCGCCCGTGTGGAACCACAGGTTGCGGAACGCCGCCGCCGTCGCGTCCGGGTTGCCGAAGTACTCGTCGAGCATGATCGACGGCTCGCGCGGGCGCACGACGATCTCGCCGGCCTCGCCCGGCGGCAGCTCGCGATCCTGCGGGTCGTGGACGCGCACGTCGAACTCGGGGGCGGCGCGGCCGCAGGCGCCCGGGACCCGCGCCCGGCCCGCCGGCTGGGTCACGCAGATGTTGGCCTCGACGGACCCGTACAAGGTGACGAGCTCGAGCCCGAAGCGGCGCTCGAACTCCGGCGCCCACTCGGGCAGCGGCACGCCCCAGGCCACGCGCACGGGGTTGTCGGCGTCGTCGGGGCGCGGCTCGGCGCGGTGCAGGATCGACAGCGTCGCGCCCATGTAGTCGAAGACCGTGGCGCCCGTCTCGCGCACCTCGGCCCAGAAGCGTGAGGCGCTGAAGCGCCGCGAGATCGCCGCCGTGGCGCCGAGCAGCAGCGCGGGCACCGTGGTCAGCGCCGTGGCGTCGGCGTGGAAGAGCGGGAACGGGCAGTAGAGGACGTCGTCGTGGCGCAGCCCGACGTCGCGGATGAGGATCGACGCCTGGCTGATGAAGTAGCGGTGCGACAGCAGGCACGCCTTGGAGCGGCCGGTGGTGCCCGACGTGAACAGCAGCGAGGCCGGGTCCGAGAAGCGGGTGGCGGCCGGGGCGGCCGGCTCGTCCCCGTACAGCTCGGCCAGCGGCGTGGCGCCGTCGCCATTGACGATCAGCCGCGGCGGCTGCGTCGCGTCGAGCAGCGGACCGAGCAGGCCGGCGTCGGCCACCCACACGCGCGCGTCGGCCAGCGCGCACACGTGGGCCAGCGCACGCCCGCGGAACTCCGTGTTGACGGGCGCCCAGACGGCGCCCAAGCGGTTGGCGGCGAACCAGGTGTGCAGGCACTCCAGCGAATTGGCCATGAACACGAGCAGCCGGTCGCCGGGCCGCAGGCCGGCCTCGGCGAGCCCGGCGGCCAGCCGCCCCACCTGATCCTCGAAGGCGGCGAAGCTCACCGTCCGCCCGTCGATGCGCAGGAACGGCTCGTCGGGCCCGGCGCGCGCGGCCGCGGCGAGCGCGCCGGTCAGCGACTCCGTCATCGGCCGCCCTCCCGCGCGCGCCGCGCCCGGAACTCGTCGATGCCGGCCGCCGCGGCGGGATCGTCGAAGCAGTGCAGCGCGGCGTCGACCTCGGCGGCGAGCACGCTCTCCATGTGCGGCAGCGCGCCCAGCTCCAGGGACCGCTTGGTCGCCCGCACCGACCGCGGCGGCCGGCCGGCGAGCTCCGCGGCCAGCTCCCGCGCGGTGGCGCGCGCGTCGTCGGCGCACACGGTGGCCAGGCCGATGCGCAGCGCCTCCTCGGCCTCGATCCAGCGCGACCGCAGCATCAGGTCCTTGGCGCGCACGAGCCCGACCGTGGCCGCCAGCCGCGCCGCGCCCCCGCCGGTCACGGCATGGCCGAGCGACACCTCCGGGAAGCGCAGCCGAGTCCCGTGCTCGAGGACGATGAAGTCGGCCGCGAGCGCCAGCTCGGCGCCGCCGCCGATGGCGTAGCCGTGTACGGCGGCCACCACCGCGCCCGCGGCCGACGTCAGCAGGCGGGTCAGCTCCTGCAACTGCTCGAACGCCTCCCGCAACTCGTCCGCTCCGCCGGTCTCCGGCGCCAGCGTCGCGTGCAGGTCCTCCCCGACGCAGAACGCGCGCCCGGCGCCTTCCAGCACGATCGCCCGCGCGCCGCGCAGCGAGCGCAGCGTCGCGACCAGCTCGCGCAGCAGCTCCGGGTCGATGGCGTTCAGCCGCTCCGGCCGGTTGAGCCGGACGACGGCGACCCCACCGTCCTCCTCGGCCTCGACGGCGCTCATGCGCGCTCCAGTGCGGCGAGGATCGTCGCGCGCGGCACGATCGCGCGGTCGTGCTCCACCCGGGCCACCACCTCGCCGGCGTCCCGCACCTCGACCGTGAAGCCGAGGCGGCGGCCGTCGCTGCGGTCCAGCCGGGCCCGGGCGACCAGCGTCGCGCCGACGCGGCTCGGGCGCAGGTGCTCGATGCGGGCGCCAGCGCCCACGCTCAGCTCATCGGCGCCCAGCTCCCCCGCGATCATCGCATGGCACGCCAGCTCGGCCAGGCCGAGGACGAACGGCGTGGAGGCCGCCGGGGGCAACCCGGGATCCCAGGCCGCGGCCGTGTCGGACTCGCCGACGGTGCGGGACGTCTCGGCGGTGCTGCCGATGCGATTCATGTGCCCTCCGGCTGCAGGACGGTGTTGAACACGAGCTGACCGCCCACGATCTTGTAGCCGCCGTAGCGCGTGAGCGTCGTGTCGCCGTCGCGGTCGATCGAGTAGGTGCCGAGCACCGACCGGCGATCGCGCGTGGCGAAGAACGCGTCGAGCACCTGCCGGCGGTCGGCGCAGTCCTTGGCCCGGCGCATGGCGTCGAGGACGACGCTCATCGCCTCGTAACCGTAGATCGCGTAGGTCTCCGGCGCGGTGCCGAAGCGGGCCCGGTAGTGCGCGAAGAAGCGCTGCGCGGCCGGCGGGTAGTACTTGGGCGGCAGCGTCGAGACCGTGATGAACGTGTTCCGGCCGGGTGCGCCGACCTGCGAGTAGAACGAGCTCTCGGCCACGCCGTCGGGCCCGAACAGCTTCAGCTGGGGGTTCGCGGCGTAGAGGTCCTTCCACAGCTGGATGGCGCCCCCGTAGGTGTTGCCGCCGAAGAACACGCTGTCGCCGTCGCGCGAGGTGACGGCCTGCGCGAGGCTGCGGTAGTTGGCCGCCTTCTCGTCGATGCGCTGGTTCGCCAGCACGGTGATCCCCGCCCGCCGGGCGTCGAGGGCCACGTTCTGGGCCAGGCCGCTGCCGTAGGTCTCGCCGTCGTTGAGGATGAACACCCGCCGGGTGCCCTCGCGCTTCATGTACTCCACGACCGCCGCGGCCTGGATGTTGTCGGCCGGGACGACGCGGCCGAACGTCCGCCGGCCGCTCGGGTAGTACTTGGCCGGCTCGCCCGGCGCGGCGCCGGCGGCCTTCGTCAGCCCGACGTACGTCGCCGACGGGCTGATCTCGAGCAACGGCATCTGGTTGAGGATCGGGATCGCCACCGCCGACGCCCCGGAGTTGAACTCGCCGAGGTAGGCGATCGCCGACTTGTCGCCGAGCGCCTTGCGCGCGTTCGCCGACACCGCCGCGGGGTCCCACTGCGCGGCGGCCGCGGTGCTGTCGTCCAGCGGCACGTAGGAGACCCGGCAGGCGCCGCCCTTGCCGCCGTGCTCGGCCAGCGCGAGCCTCTCGCCATTGATCACGCCGCGGGCCTGCCCGCCGGTCGTGCCCTGCAGCGGCTGGCTCGAGTAGATCGTGACCTGCTTGGACGCGGTCGCGGCGTTCGCGCCCGGTTGGTCGGCATTGCCGCCCCCACAGGCGGCGAGGGCGGAAGCAGCGGCGGTCAGCGACACCACCGCGATTGGATGCAGGCGCACTGGTACCCCTCTCTCCTCGGGATCGGCGGCACGGGAACCCGCTTCAGGCTACAGGTTGTGACACAATTTGACAACGCCACAATTCGCCAGCGTCCTGCACGCCTGCGAGAATCGCCGCCGAGAGCCGATGGCCGAGCGAATCCAGACCCTCCCGCGCGTCTCCACCGTCGAGGCGCTCGCCGCCGTGCTGCGCCGCCAGATCCTCACCGGCGAGCTGCCCCCGGGCAGCCAGCTGCGGGAGATCGAGCTCGCGCAGGGCTTCGGGGTGGGACGGCACTCGCTGCGCGCGGCGCTCCAGGCCCTCGTGCACGAGGGGCTCCTCCACCACGAGCCGCACCGGGGCGTGTTCGTGCCGCAGATGGAGGCGGCCGACGTGGAGGACCTGTTCCGGCTGCGGACCGCGCTGGAGGTCGAGGCGGCGCGCACGCTCGTGCTCCGCGGCACGGCCGTGGACGACGCGGTGCGGTGCGTCGAGGCGCTGGAGGCACTGAGCGGCGAGGAGCCGTGGGACGAGGTCATCGAGCTCGACCTCGGCTTCCATCGTGCGCTGATCGACGCCGTCGGCAGCCGCCACCTGAGCCAGGCGTTCGCCTCCTTGCAGGCGCAGCTGCGGCTGATGAACGCCCAGCTGCGCCCGCAGTACGAGCGCGCCGACAAGGTGGGGCGCGAGCATCGCGCGGTGCTGGATGCGATCCTCAGCGGCGACGTCGCGACGGCCGAGCACGCGCTGCGCGCCCACCTGGAGCACGGCGTGCAGGAGATCGTCAGCCCCGAGCCTCAGCCGGGCGCGCCGGTGTAGAACGCCCGTTGTGCGCTGCTCGGCGGCACGGGCCGTGTTCATGTGGCGTGCCTATGCTTGCCGGCCTGCGCCGCGCCGGTCTCACGCTCCTGGTCTTCCTGCTGCTCGCGGCGCCCGCGCAGGCGCTGATCCCGAACGACCCCGGG
>JAICUS010000220.1 GCA_025935735.1 Solirubrobacteraceae bacterium
AGTCGAGGTCGACCATGTTCCCCGCCTCGCGGGCGGCCTGGGTGCCGGTGTTCATGGCCCCGCCGACGTCGGCCTGGGCGAGCGCGGGTGCGTCGTTGGTGCCGTCGCCGGTCATGGCCACCAGCCGGCCGGCGGCCTGCTGCTCCTTGATCAGCGCGAGCTTCGCCTCCGGCGTGGCCTCGGCGAGGAAGTCGTCGACGCCCGCCTCCCCGGCGATCTTGGCCGCAGTCAGGCGGTTGTCGCCGGTGACCATGATCGTGCGGATGCCCATCGCCCGCAGCCGGTCGAAGCGGTGGCGCATGCCGTCCTTGACGACGTCCTTGAGGTGGATCACGCCGAGGACCTGGCTGTCGCGGGCCACCGCGAGCGGGGTGCCGCCCTCGCGGGCGATGCGGTCGAGAGCGGCCTGAAGCTCCGGCGGGGCCTGGCCGCCCTCCCCGTCGACCCAGCGCAGGATCGCGTCGCCCGCGCCTTTGCGCAGGCGCGTGCCGTTGTAGTCGACGCCGCTCATCCGCGTCTGCGCGGTGAAGGGCACGAAGCGGGCGTCGGCGATCTCGTGTCCGCGCAGGCCGTGGCGCTCCTTGGCGAGGACGACGATCGAGCGCCCCTCCGGGGTCTCGTCGGCCAGCGAGGACATCTGGGCGGCCTCGGCCAGGTCGGTCTCGGCCACGCCCGGCATGGCGATGAACTCGGCCGCTTGGCGGTTGCCCAGCGTGATCGTGCCGGTCTTGTCCAGCAGCAGGACGTCGACGTCGCCCGAGGCCTCGACCGCGCGGCCCGACAGCGCGAGCACGTTGCGGCGCACGAGCCGGTCCATGCCGGCGATGCCGATCGCGCTGAGCAGCGCGCCGATCGTCGTCGGGATGAGCGCGACGAGCAGCGCGATCAGCGTGGTCAGGGAGACGGGCGTTCCGGACCACGCGGCATACGGGCGCAGTGCGGCGATCACCACGAGGAAGATCGCCGTCAGCCCAACGAGCAGGATGCCCAGCGCGATCTCGTTGGGCGTCTTGCGCCGCGCGGCGCCCTCGACCAGGGCGATCATGCGGTCGAGGAAGCTCTGGCCGGGCTCCTGCGTGATCTCGACCACGATGCGGTCCGAGAGCACCCGGGTGCCGCCGGTGACCGCCGAGCGGTCGCCGCCGGCCTCGCGGATGACCGGCGCGGACTCGCCGGTGATCGCCGACTCGTCGACCGAGGCGATGCCCTCGATCACCGTGCCGTCGCCGGGGATGACCTCGCCGGCCTCGATGACGACCACGTCGCCGCGGGCGAGCTCGGAGGCCGGGCGCGTGCCGCCGTCGCGCAGCCGCGCGACGGTCTGGGTGCGCATGGCGCGCAGGCTGGCCGCCTGGGCGCGTCCGCGCCCCTCGGCCAGCGCCTCCGCCAGGTTCGCGAACAGGACGGTGAGCCACAGCCACACCGCGATCGTGAACGTGAACCACCGCGGGTCGTGGCCGCCGGCGAGCCAGGCCCCGGTGACGACTGCGGCGCCGACCTCCACCACGAGCATCACGGGGTTGCGCACCTGCACGCGCGGGTCGAGCTTGCGCAGGGCGTCGCGGAGCACGTCAGCGCGCATGGGCATCCAGGGCGAGGTCGAGCTCCAGGACGTCGACGCCGGGCTCGCCCAGCACGCCGAGCGCCCGGCCGTCGGTGTGGGCGCGCACCAGCCGCATCACGCGGGCCGGCGGCAGGTGCCGCACCGCGGCGACGCGCCGCGCCTGGATGGCGGCGTTGGCCACCGAGATGTGCGGGTCGACGCCCGAGGCCGAGCTGGTGACCGCGTCGACCGGCACCTCGGAGCGCGTCAGCCCCGGGTCGTAGCGGCGCTCGCGCTTCAGATAGGCGGCGAGCGACGCCGCGAAGGTGTCGCGGGCCTTGCGGCTGTTGGGCCCGAGGTTCGTGAACGCGGTGGCCGCCGCGTCGTAGCCGGTCTGGGTCGACGGCCGCGGGAAGAAGTAGCGGTCCCCCTTGACCGGCTGGGCCAGCAGGCGCGAGCCGATCAGCCTTCCGTCGCGGTGGATCAGCGAGCCGCCGGCGCGGTCGGGGAAGGCGACCTGGGCGATCCCGGTGACGACCAGGGGATAGGCCAGGCCGAAGAGGACGGTGACGGCCAGGATGGCCAGGACCGAAGTGACGAGGTCGCGCCGCATCAGAAGAGCCTCGTGGTCAGGCTCTGGACGACCGGGCCGAGCAGGATGGCCGGGAAGAACGTGAGCGCGCCGACGAGCACGATCACGCCGATCAGCAGGACGACGAACGTCGGGCTGTCGGTGCGCAGGGTCCCCGGCCCGGCCGGCGCGATCCGCTTGGCGGCCAGCGACCCCGCGATGGCCAGGACGAGCACGATGGGAGCGAAGCGGGCGAACACCATGGTCAGCCCGCCCAGCAGGTCGGCGAACGTCACGCCGTGGGCGCCCAGGTTGCCCGGGTCGGGCTGGTCGTAGCCGCTGAACCCGGCCCAGGCCGAGCCGTTGTTGTTGCCCTGCGAGAGGTAGGCGTAGAGGTTCTGCGAGAACCCCTGCGGCCCGGCGGCGGTGATCGAGGCGTTGCCGGCCGGCGTGGCGATCGCCATCGCGCTGGTCATCAGCACGGTCAGCGGCGTGAACAGCGAGGCCAGCACGATCAGCTTCATGTCCCGCGGGCCGACCTTCTTGCCCAGGTACTCGGGCGTCCGCCCGACCATGAGCCCGCCGATGAACACCGCGAGCAGGACGAAGACCAGCATCGAGTACAGGCCCGTGCCGACGCCGCCGAACACCACCTCGCTCATCGAGAGGTTGGCGAACGGCACCGCGCCGGCCAGGCCCGTGAGCGACTCGAACGCGGAGTTGACCGCGCCGGTCGAGGTGACGGTGGTGACGGCGGTCCACAGCGAGGAGGCCGCGATGCCGAAGCGCTGCTCCTTGCCCTCGAGGTTCGGGCCGTGCACGCCGGCGAGGTGCTGGGCGGGCGTGCCGTGCTGCTCGGCCGCGTAGGCGACGGCCACGCCGATGACGAACAGGATCGCCATCGCCGAGAAGATCGCCCAGCCCTGCCGGCGGTTGCCCACCATGCGCCCGTAGGTCGCGGTCAACGCTGCCGGGATGAGCAGCATGGCCAGCATCTCGGCGAAGTTCGTCAGCCCGTTCGGGTTCTCGAGCGGCATCGCCGAGTTCGCGTTGAAGAACCCGCCGCCGTTGGTGCCGAGCTCCTTGATGATCTCCTGCGACGCCACGGGCCCGAGGGCGATCGTCTGCGTGCCGCCGCCCGGCAGGTGGGCGATGGCGTAGGCGCCGAACGTCTGGACGACGCCCTGCGAGACCAACAGCAGCGCGCCGGCCAGCGCGATCGGCGCCAGCACGTAGAGCAGCGTGCGCACGAGGTCCTGCCAGAAGTTGCCCAGACTCGTGCCCGAGCGGGCGACGATGCCCCGGATCAGCGCGATCGCGACGCAGATGCCGACGGCCGCCGAGACGAAGTTCTGCACGGCCAGCCCGGCCATCTGGCTGAAGTACGACATGGTCGTCTCGCCGCCGTAGAACTGCCAGTTGGTGTTCGTGACGAACGACGAGACGGTGTTGAACGTCACGTCCCACGTTCCCGAGTGGAAGCCCTGCGGGTTGAACGGGTGCAGGGTCTGGGTGCGCAGGACCAGATAGAGCGCGAGCCAGAAGAGGCCTGAGAAGACGAGCAGGCTGCGCGCGTAGGCCTTCCAGTCCTGGCCCCGCGTCGGGTCGGCGCGGATGATGCGGCACAGCACCCGCTCGGCGGGCCCGAGGAACGCGAGCTCGCCCGTGTACACCCGCGCCATGTAGCCGCCGAGCAGCGGCGTCAGCGCCACCAGCACCACGAGGAACAGGGCGATCTGCAGCCACCCCTGGCTCACAACCTGTCGAGCCCTTCCACCAGCGCGAGCAGCAGGGCGAAGGCCGCTGCGGCGATCAGGATCGCGAAGAAGTCCATGCGATCACTGTCGATCCGGGCGCGTTACGGCGGCATCACAATCCGCCGCCGCGGCATTACGATTCCGTGACGAACCGGTAGCCGACGCCGGGGTCGGTGCGGATGTGGCGCGGCGCCCCCTCGGGCTCGATCTTGCGCCGCAGCCGGGCGATGTTCGTGCGCAGCGTGGCCACGTCCTCGGCGTAGCCGGGACCCCACACCTCCTGCAGCAGCGCGCGGTGGGTGAGCAGCCGCCCGCGGTTGCGCACGAGCGTGCGCAGCAGGTCGAACTCGATCGGCGTCAGGTGCACCTCCTCGCCGTCGCGCCGCACGACGCGCGCGCCGAGGTCGACCTCGAGCCCGTCGGCGGCGACCACCGGCTCGCCCGGCGCGCCCGCGGCGCGGCGCATGACCGCCCGCAGCCGGGCCACGAGCTCGCGCGGGCTGAACGGCTTGGTCACGTAGTCGTCGGCGCCGGCCTCCAGCGCGCGCACCTTGTGGTCCTCGTCGCCCACCGCCGAGAGCACGAGGACCGGCATCTCGGTCCACTCGCGCAGCGCGCGGCAGACGTCGACGCCGTCGCCGTCCGGGAGCACGAGGTCGAGGATCGCCGCGTCGGGGCGGCGCAGCGTGGCCACCTGCAGCGCCTCCGCGGCCGTCTCGGCCGGCAGCGCCTCGAAGCCGGCCTCGCGCAGCACGATCTTCAGCGCGCGCACGATGTGCGGCTCGTCGTCGCACACCAGGATCTTGGGGGCGTCGCTCACGTGACCGTCTCGGCCGCCCGCGTCTGGAGCGGCAGCGCGACCACGAAGCTCGTGCCCTGCCCGGGGAGCGACTCGGCCCACACGCGGCCGCCGTTGGCCTCGACGAAGCCCTTGACGATGGCCAGGCCCAGCCCGGACCCGGTGTGCGCCGCGCCGCTGCCGCGGTAGAACGCCTCGAAGACCCGGGTCAGCTCGGGCGCCGGGATGCCCGGCCCGCGGTCGACCACGCGCACCATCAGCCGCTCGCCCACCACCCGCGCGCGCACCGAGACGCGCTCGGCGCCCGAGTAGCGGGCGGCGTTCTCCATCAGGTTCGCGAACGCGCGCTCGAGCTGGGCGGCGTCGGCCCGGATGAGCGGCAGGTTCGCGTCGATCGCCAGCGAGAAGCGCTCACCCGCCGGGTCCAGCGCGCTCGCGGCCTCGCGCAGGACCTCGTCCACCGACACCCAATCGGTGCGCGGCTCGGCGGTGCCGGACTGCAGGCGGCTGAGGTCGAGCAGCTTCTCCACCAGCGCGGTCAGCCGCTCGGCCTCCTCGACGATCGCCCGGCCGAGCTCCTCGCGGTCGGCTCGCGACAGCTCGCCCTCCACCAGCGCCGAGCCCGCGGTGAGGATCGCGGTCAGCGGCGTGCGCAGGTCGTGCGAGGTGGCCCGCAGCAGCGCGGTCTTGAGCTCGTCGCTGCGGCGCAGCGCGGCGGTCTCCACCAGCTCGGCCTGCAGGCGGTCGCGCTCGCGCGCGGCGGCGAGCAGCGCCTCCACGGCCGCCTCGGCCTCGCGCCGGCGCTCCTCGGCCTGGCCGGCCCGCGTGCGGGCGAGCTCGGCCACCGCGCTGGATACCACGGCCGCGGTGAGGAACGTGGTCAGCGCCACCCAGTTGCGGCCGTCCGCGATGCTCAGCTGCCCGGTCGGGGGGAGGTGGAAGAAGTTGAACGCGAGCGCGCTGGCGACGCTCGTGGCGAGCCCCAGCCGCAGACCCCAGACGATGGAGACGAGCAGCACCGGGATCAGGTACAGGACGCCGTTCGACGACGCCGCCGACACCTCGCGCAGCGGGTAGATGAGCGCGGTGATCGCGGCCACCGACAGGGCGGCAACGAGGACCCCGGACGCGCGCGAGGACACGCATACAAGCTTACGTGCGGCTACTCGAGCGGCGGCTTCGCCAGCACGACCGACGTCTCGATCTGTCGCTCGGGGATCGACCAGTACGTCCGCAGCAGCTCGGCGGTGCGTTCCGGCGGGACCGGAGTGAACCCGTGGCGCCGGTAGAAGCGGATCGCCCAATCGGCGGCGGCCCAGGTGCCGACCAGCATGCGGCGCGGGCTCCGGGCGGCCAGGTGCTCGAGCAGCGCGCTGCCGACGCCGGCGCGCTGGCTGCCCGGTGCGACGTAGGCGTGGCGGACCAGCTCGACGTCACGCACCGGCTGGACTCCCATGACCCCCACGAGCTCGCCGTCGCGTTCGCACCCCCAGAACTCCACCCCGGCGCCGATCTCGTGCTCGAGCTCCGCGGCGGGCATGTAGGGCTCGCGCCACCGATCGGCCGGGATGACGCCCCGATAGGCATCCGCGGCGGCGTTGACGATCGCCACGATCGCCTCGCGCTCGTCGTCACGGCAGCGGCGGACAAGTGCCACGGCGGCAATATACGGTCACGCCGAGGCGTCGAGCCGGTCTCGCGCTCGGCCGCCCGCCGCCAGTCGCTGCCGGCGCGGAACGCCACGGCCTTCGCGCCGGTCGTGCCGACGTCGAGCCCGACGACGACCGGACCGCTCACGCGCACATGGTGCCTCAGGGCAGGGGGATGTCGCGGCGCGCCCGCGCCTGCCGGCGCCGGCGCGCGCTGAGGTCCGCGGCGCGGACGGGGGTCACGAGGGTCCAGTGGCGGCCGACCGGGCAGTACTGCACGCGGGCCACGACGAGGTCGAGCGCCTTGAGGTTGACGCCCGGCAGCCAGATCGTGGTGAACAGGTGCCCGCTCCGGCAACGCACGATCGTGTTGATGCCGAAGCCGTAGCCGAGCAGCCGCCCGGCGACGGTGAATGCGGCGAACGCCGCCGCGAGCAGGGCCGCGCGCCTGCGCTTCGGACTCGCCACCGTTTCCATGAGTGGGAACGGTACCGGCACGTGGCCAAGCTGGCCGACGGCGGCGTGCTGTCGGTCGTGGGCGAGCGCCGCGTGCGCGCATCCTGGCCACCGTGCTGCTGCCCGGAGACGAGCCCCGAGCGCCGTAGCCCGCGTTAGCCTGCTCACACGTGACGGCGACCCTCCCAGAGCGCCGGGCGGCGCGCGCCGCCCCGCGCCCACGCGTGCTGCGGGCCGAGATCCAGGCGCTGCGGGCGGTGGCGGTCGGCCTGGTCGTCATCTGCCATTCCTGGCCCAGCCTGCTGCCGGGCGGGTTCATCGGGGTCGACGTGTTCTTCGTCATCTCCGGCTTCCTCATCACCGCGCAGCTGCTGGGGGAGGTGGACCGCAAGGGCACGGTCTCGCTGGCCGGGTTCTGGGCGCGCCGGGCGCGCCGCATCCTGCCCGCCGCGCTGCTCGTGCTCGCCGCGGTGGCCGCCGGGACGCTGCTGTGGGTCCCGCAGAACCACTGGGACCAGTTCCTCACCGAGATCCGGGCGAGCACGGCCTACGTGGAGAACTGGCAGCTCGCGCACACCGCCACCGACTACTTCGCCAACGCGGCCAGCGTGCAGTCCCCGGTCCAGCACTACTGGTCGCTGTCCGCGGAGGAGCAGTTCTACCTCGTCTGGCCGGTGCTGATCGGGCTGGCCGTGGCGCTGCGCGGCCGCCGGCGGGCGCTCGCGCTGGCCATGGGCGCGCTCGGCCTGGCCAGCCTGGCCTACTCGATCTACGACACCCACGCCGACCCGGCGGCGGCCTACTTCATCACCCCGACCCGGGCGTGGGAGTTCGCCGCCGGCGGGCTGCTGGCGCTGCTCGCGGTCCGCCCGCGCGGCGGTCCGCTGCTCACCTGGGCGGGCCTCGGCGCGATCGGCCTCGCCGCGGCGACGTACAGCAGCCACACGGCGTTCCCCGGCTTCGCCGCGCTGCTGCCCGTGCTCGGCGCGGTCGCGGTGATCTGGGGCGAGTCGCCCAACGCGCTGCTGCGGGCGCGGCCCGTGCAGTGGCTCGGCGACGTCTCCTACTCGGTCTACCTGTGGCACTGGCCGCTGCTGATCCTCGCGCCGTACGCGCTCTCCCGCACGTCGCTCACCACCCCCCAGAAGGTCGTCCTCGTCGCCCTCACGCTGCTGCTCTCCGGGCTCAGCAAGCGCTGGGTGGAGGACCCGGTCCGCGCCGGGCCGCTGCTCGCCCGCCGGCCCGCGCGCTGGACGTTCGCCGCCGCGCTGTGCGGCACCGCGGCCGTGTTCGCTCTCACCGCGGGCGGCGTGAACCGCCTGCACGAGCAGATCCGCGTGGCCGAGCGCGCGGCGGCCAAGACGATCGCGTCCAAGCCGCGCTGCTTCGGCGCCGCGGCGCGCGACCCGCGCCACCGCTGCCACAACGCCCGGCTCGATCGCACGGTCGTGCCCGCGCCCGCGGACGCGCTGCGGATCCAGCGCCCGTGCGACGCGGTGCAGCGCACGGCGGTGATGACCGTGTGCGCGTTCGGCCAGCGGCCGGCGAACCCGCGCGGGACCGCGGTGCTGGTGGGCGACAGCCACGCGATGCACCTGCAGCAGACGGTGCAGGTGGTGACCGACCGCCACCGCTACCGCGCGCTGCTCAACGCCCGCAGCCACTGCCCGTACTCGGCCGCGCCGATCATGCTCGAGGATGCGGCCGACCGCGCCGGCTGCAACCGCCGCAACCGCGACCTGCCGGAATGGTTCCGCGCGCACCCCGACGTCAGCGTCGCGTTCATCGCCCACTTCGTCGAGACCTCGGGCAAGGCGGAGCCCCAGCCGGGGCAGAGCCAGTTCGCCGCCGAGGTCGACGGCTACGAGCGCGCCTGGCGCGCGCTGCCGCGCAGCGTGAAGCGCATCGTCGTGATCCGCGACACGCCGGAGACGCCGGTCGGCACGCTCGACTGCATCACGCGCGCGATGGACCGCCACCAGCGCGCCGGCGAGCGCTGCGCGTTCCCGCGCGCCCCGGCGGTGCCGCCCGACCCGGCCGCGACGGCCGCGCGCCGCATCCACGACCCGCGCGTGAAGCTCGTCGACCTCAACCACTCCATCTGCGACCGCCGCCGCTGCTACCCCGTCGTCGGCGGCGTCCTCGTCTACAAAGACCTGTCGCACCTGACGCCGCTGTTCGCCACGACGCTCGGCCCGTTCCTGGACCGCCG
>JAICUS010000158.1 GCA_025935735.1 Solirubrobacteraceae bacterium
CGCGTGGCGCCCTCGAGCACGTCGGGCGCGTTGATCTCGCGCTCCAGGCGCGACACGGACTGCAGCACGTCGACGGCCGGGTAGTGGCCGGCGTGGGCGAGCTCGCGCGTGAGGACGATGTGGCCGTCGAGGATCGAGCGGACCGCGTCGGCGATCGGCTCGTTCATGTCGTCGCCGTCGACGAGCACGGTGTAGAGCGCGGTGATCGAGCCCCGGTCGCTCGTGCCCGAGCGCTCCAGCAGCTTGGGGAGCACGGCGAAGACCGACGGGGTGTAGCCGCGCGTGGCCGGCGGCTCGCCGATGGCCAGGCCGACCTCGCGCTGCGCCATGGCGAAGCGGGTGACCGAGTCCATCATCAGCATCACGTCGCGGCCCTGGTCGCGGAAGTGCTCGGCGATCGCGGTGGCGGTGAACGCCGCCTTCAGGCGCACGAGCGCCGGCTGGTCGGACGTGGCGCACACGACCACGGAGCGGGCCAGGCCCTCGGGCCCGAGGTCGCGCTGCATGAACTCCAGGACCTCGCGGCCGCGCTCGCCGACCAGGCAGATGACGTTGATCTCGGCCGAGGTCGAGCGGGCGATCATGCCCAGCAGCGACGACTTGCCGACGCCGGAGCCGGCGAAGATGCCCAGGCGCTGGCCGCGCCCGCACGGCACCAGGGCGTCGAGCGCGCGCACGCCGAGCGTGACGCGGTCCTCGATGCGCGGGCGCGACAGCGGGTCGGGGGGCGACGCCTCGGCGGCGCGCCAGGCAGCGTTCTCGATCGGGCCCTGGCCGTCGATCGGCCGGCCCAGGCCGTCCAGGGCGCGGCCGAGCAGCGCGTCGGAGACGTCGACGCTCAGCGGCTGCCCGGAGCCGGTCACGCGCGCGCCCGGGCCGATCCCGGTCGCGTCGCCCAGCGCCATCAGCAGCGTGCGCCCGGCGCGGAAGCCGACCACCTCGGCCGGCACGTCGGGCCGGCCGCGGCCGGTCTCGATCGCGCACACCTCGCCCACCTCGGCCTCCAGCCCGGTCGCCTCGACGATCAGGCCGATCAGGTCGGCCACGCGGCCGTGGCGGCGGTGCAGGTCCGCGCTCATGGCGGCGTCGAACGCCGTGTCCAGGACGGCAGCGGTCATGAGCGCGCCAGCGCGGCCGCCACGACCTCGCGCGCCCGCTCGAGCTTGGTCTCGATGCGCGCGTCGACGTCGCCCACGGGCGTGCGCACGATGCAGCCGCCGCGGCCCACGCGGCGCTCGGCCTGGACCTCGCAGTGCTCGATGCCGCCCAGCGAGGAGCGGACGTCGTCCATCGCCTCGCGCACGAGCTCCAGGTCGTCCGGGTTGACCAGGACGATGATCCGCTCGCGCTCGACGATGCCGCGCAGTGCGCCGCGCACCGACTCGACGACGCGCTCCGGCTCGGCCTCCACCGCGCCGGCCACGACCTTGGCCGCCAGTGCGAGCCCGAGGTCGACCGCGCGGCGCTCCAGCTCGGCGGCCACGGAGGCGCGCTGCGCCTCGAGCTGCTCGGCCGCGGCGGCGAGCGCGGTCAGGGCCGGCTGGAAGCCCTCCAGCGCCTCGGCTCGGCCGGCGGCGAAGCCCTCGGCCCGGGCCTGCTCGCGCAGCGCCTCGGCGTCGGCCTCGGCCCGCGCCAGCGCGGACATGACCGCGGCGGCCTCGTTGACGGGCGACGCCACCGGGGCGGGCGCCTCGAGCGCCTCGAAGTCGAACTCGACCGCGGCCATCAGACGAGCGCGTCCTCGCCGTCCCCGCCGCCGCCGCGCGAGATGACGATCGCGCCGGTCTCCTCGAGGCGGCGCACGATGCCGACGATGCGGCCCTGCGCCTCCTCGACCACGCGCTTGCGCTGCGGCGGCTGGAAGTCGATCTCCTCCTTGAGCATCTCGGCGCCGCGCTCGGACATGTTCTTGAAGATCCGGTCGCGCACGTCGTCGGACACGCCGCGCAGAGCGATCGCCAGGTCCTTCTGGTCGACCTCCTTGAGCACCATCTGGATCGAGCGGTCGTCGAGCTTGACGACGTCCTCGAAGGTGAACAGCAGCATGCGGATCTCCTCCGCCAGCTCGCCGTCCTGCTTGGCCAGCTCGTCGAGCACGTTGCGCTCGGTCGAGCGGTCGGAGTGGTTGAGGATGTCGGCGAGCGACTTGACGCCGCCGGCCGTCGCGTACTCCTGCGCGCCGACCGCGGAGAGCCGGGTGCGCATGACGTTCTCGACCTGCTGGACGACCTCGGGCCGCGTCTCGGACATCATCGCCACGCGCAGCGCGACGTTCGCCTGGTCCTCCGGGTCGATCTGAGAGAGGACCTGGGCGGCCAGCGTCGTGTGCAGGTTGGAGATGACCAGCGCCTGCGTCTGCGGGGACTCGTTGCGCAGGAAGACGACGATCTGCTCAGCCGGCGTGCGGCGCAGGAACTCGAACGGCCGGCGCTCGATGGTCGCGGCCAGGCGGCCGATGATCTCGTCGGCCCGGTCCTCGCCCAGCGACCGCATGAGCACGCTGCGGGCGTAGTCGACGCCGCCCTCGGCCAGGTAGTCCTCGGCCAGGACGGACTCGACCGCCTCGTTGATCACGTCGCGGCAGACCTCGGTGGGGATCTTCTGCGCCTTCGCCAGCTCGAGCGAGAGCGCCTCGACCTCGGAGTCGCCGAGGAAGCGGAAGATCTCGCCCGCGCGCTGCTCGCCGATGGCGACCAGCAGGGCGGCCGCCTTCTGCGCGCCGCGCAGCTTGGACGCGCTCGCGGGGTCGGTGGTGGTCAGCTCGGTGGCCATCGGGCTAGTCCTGGGCCATCCAGGCCTTCACCTGCGCGGCCACGCGCTCGGGCTCGCGCTCCATCAGCTGGTCGAGCTGGTGCAGGCTGGCGTCCGGGACGCGCGGGGGCAGCATCTGGGTCACCGCGTCCGGCGTGGGGACGGCGGTGCGCGCCTCCAGCGCGGCCAGCGAGACCGGCTCCTCGATCTCGGTCAGCCAGCTCGGCGTGCCGAGGTTCTCGCCCTCGCGGCGCTTCATGCCGCGGCTGACGAAGAACAGGAAGAGCAGGCTGCCCAGGCCGAGGCCGACCCACTTCAGCGGGCCCAGCAGGTTCGTGGGCACCGGGCCGGTCTTGGCCACCGGCGGCTTGGCGAAGGCGAACTGGGTCGAGGAGATCGTGTCACCGCGCGCCGGGGTGACGCCCGCGGCGGCCGCGATCGTCTTCTGCAGCTGGGCCACGGTGGCCGGCGGGACGGTCTTGTCGACCATCAGCGCCACGTTGAGCTTGTTGATCGCGCCCGGGGCGATGTCCTTGGACGTGATCGTCTTGTTGAGCGCCCAGTGGGTGTTCTTGACGGTGTGGTGGTAGTTCGACGTGCCGCTGCCCGCGCCGGCGCCGTTGGAGTAGGTCGGGATGTTGGTGCCCGTCCCGGCCGGCGCGCCCGACGTGCCGCCGGCGCCCTTGAGCTTCTCGACGTCGCTGGAGGTCTGGTCCGGCACGCCCTTCTTGGCGTAGACGAGCGACTTCTGAGTCGTCTTGTCGACGTTGAGGTCGGCGTTGACCCGCACCTGCGCCTTGCCCGGGCCGAGCGTGGTGGCCAGCAGCGAGTTGAGCTGGGTCTCCAGGCCGCGGTCGAACTGCGCCTCGGTGGCCTGCTTGGTCGCGCCGCCCACGCCGGTGGCCGTGCCGTCGCCCTGCGGCCACAGCAGCTGGCCGGTGCCGTCGGTGATGGTCACGTTCTGCGGCTTGAGGCCCTTGACCGAGGAGGCGGTCAGCTGCGCGATGCCGCGCACCGCGCCCGCGTCCATGGTGTCACCGGTGTTGCCCAGCATGACCGCGGCGGTGGCGGTGGACTGCTGGTCGGCGAACAGGTCGTCCTGCGGCAGCACGAGCTGGACGGTGGCGTTCTGCACGCCCTGGACCCCGTCGATCGTGTTCGCCAGCTGGCCCTCCAGCGCGCGCTGGTAGGTCACCTGCTGCTGGAACTGGGAGGCGCCGAGCTTGCTCTTGTCGAAGAGCTCGAAGCCGGGCTGCGAGCCGCCGGCGAGGCTGACGCCGCCCGAGGCGAGCGCGATTCGCGCCTGCGCCATCTGCGAGTTGTTGACCGACAGCGCCGTGCCGTTGCCCTCCAGCTGGTAGCTGATGCCGGCGGTGTCCAGCGCGGCGGTGATCTTGCCGGTCTGCGACGGATCCAGGCCCGAGGCCAGCGTCGCGTACGACGGCGCGGTGGCCAGCTTGAGCATCAGGAAGGCGATCGCCAGGATCGCGAACCCGGAGACGGCGACGAGCGCCTTGGTCTTGGCCGGGAGGGCGAGCAGGTTCTGGAGGGAGGTCGGCATCTAGGAGTCTCAGACCGTCGTGTGGAAGATGTCCTGGGCGGCCTCGACGGCCTTGGTGCGGATCTGGCCCGCGAGCTGCATGGCCAGCTGCGCGCGCTCGACGGCCATGACGACCGCCGTGGGATCGGTGGCCTGGCCGGTGGCCAGCGCGTTGGACGCGGCGGCCGCCTGGTCCTGGCTGGACTGCAGCGACTGCAGCGACTGGCCGAGCAGCGAGCCGAAGCTCGTGCCCTGGGCGTTCGAGGGCGCGGCGGTCGGGTCGGCGGAGCCGATCGAGCCGACCGAGCCGACGTTCCAAGCGGCGCCGGTGGTGGCGAAAGAGGGATCGATGGGCGCCATCAGCGGAGGAGGTCGAGGGTCTTGGTGAACATCTGCTTGGTGGCGTTCATCGCCGTGACGTTCGCCTCGTAGGCGCGCTGCGCGTCGATCAGGTCCGTCATCTCGGTGACGGTGTCGACGTTGGGCATCTGGACGTAGCCCTGGGCGTTGGCGTCCGGGTTGCCCGGGTCATAGACGAGCTTGCCGGCGGTCTGGTCCTGGACGATGCCCGTGGCCTCGACGCCGCCGGCCGGCGCGTTCGCGTTCGCGCCCATGGCGGTGGCGAGCTGGGAGCCGAAGCCGCCGGAAGGGATCTCCTGCAGCACGACCTCCTTGCGGCGGTACGGCTGCCCGTCCGCGCCCTTGGTGGTCTGCGCGTTGGCCAGGTTCTCCGCCGTGACGTCCATCCGCAGGCGCTGCGCGGTGAGCGCCGAGGCGGAGATGTCCAGGCCGCCGAAGAGGCTCATGACGAGACCCCCATGGCGGCGCGCAGGATGGCCAGCCGGGTGTGCAGCACCTGCACGGCCGTCTCCTGGTCGAGCGTGTTCTGGGCCAGCTTGGCGGACTCGGCGTCGATGTCGATGCCGGAGCCGTCGGCGGCCACCGGGCCGATCGAGCGGTCGGCGGTCGTCTGGAAGGACGTGCCCTGCAGCGCCTTGTCCGGGTTCGCCGCGCCCATGGCGGCGGCGAGCGCGCCGTGGAAGTCCACGTCCACGCGCTGGTAGCCCGGCGTGGAGGCGTTGGCGATGTTGGCCGCCAGCGCCTGCTGGCGCTGGGCGGCGCCGGAGATGCTCTGCTGGAGGGCGAGCTGAGTGGTGTCGAACAGCACGAGGGCGGAAGGGTTCTCAGGAGGGAAGAGGGGGGCGGTCCTTCCGTGGACCTCATGCGTGCCATCCCTGGACGCAGAGCCTGTATCGGCAGCGCTTGATGGGGACTTGACCCCAGAAAGAGATTCCTCGGGGGCCCACCCGACCGGCGACGTGTCTAAGCGTCAGCCGCCAGGAGGCTCCGCCGGTCGGGCACCCCTAGCGGCGCGTGTCAACGCCGGCGGGGGCGCTGCGGTAGCCGGCCGTCAGGTAGCCGGTGACGGCGGTGCGGGAGCGCTGCATGCCGCCGAGGCGCTGCAGCGTGAAGGCGCGGGCGGAGGCGATCGACGCCGTGATCTGGGTCTGCAGGCCCTGCAGGCGCTCCAGGTGCGGCCGCGCCTCGGCCGGCGGGGCGCCGAGCGCCCGCGCCGCCTCGAGCCGGACGGCGGAGGCGGTGACCGCCTCGTCCCAGCGCCCCTGCTCGATCAGCGCGCGCTCACGCTCGGCGAGCGTGACGAGCTCGGCCCACGGTGCCGCAGTCATGCCGCGACAGCCTCGTGGGCGGCGATCTGCGCCCAGGCGTCGCGCAGCTCGCCGATCAGGCGGGACACCTCGTCGATCTTGGCGGCGTCCTGCTCGGCCCACGCCTTGATCAGGTGCGAGCGGCTGAAGCCGTAGAGCGCGTCGAGGTTCGCGGCGATCTCGCCGCCCTTGTCATGGTCGAGCGTGACGCGCAGCTCGTCGATGATCGCCTCGGCGCGCCGCAGGCGCTCCTGGGAGACCTTCCGGTTGCCCTCGCGCATGGCGTAGGCGGCCTGGAAGAGGAACCGGACGCAGCCGTCGTAGAGCATGACGACGAGCCGGCCGGGAGGGGCGGTGAGGATGCTCTGCTGCTTGTACGCGTCCGAGGTCGTCGCGGCAAGGGTGGCCAACGGGTGCTCCTGCGGTTGGGGAGGAACGGATACGACCCTAGGATCGGCGCGTGCCGCCGGGTCTTTAGCCGTAGGTCGGCAGCGTGGCGATCTGGCTGGTCAGCCACGCCTGCTGCGTCTGGGCCTGCGACAGCGCGGACTCCATGGCGGCGAACTGCGCCTTCAGACGGGCCTGCTCGTCGTCCATGCGCTGGTTCATGTCGTCCATCTGGCTCGTGTAGTCCTTGATCGACGAGTCGTCGGAGGCGATGCGGCCGGTCAGGAGGCCGTTGGTGCCATCCTGGCCGTCGACGAAGTCGCCGACCAGAGCGGCGAACCCCTTGGTCGTGCCCTGGCCCTGGAAGAGGTTGCGCACCTTCGTGTAGTCCGCGTTCAGCGCGGTCGTGAACGCGTCGGAGTCGAAGGTCAGCTTGCCGTCCTTGGCGTCCTGGGTCGGCGTCCCGCCGGTGGACTTCGGGATCGCGATGCCGATGTCGGCCAGGCCGGTCAGGCCGAGCCCGGAGACCGTCTGGGTCATCACGTTCTTCATCTGCGACAGCATGCTGTCGAGGCCGGAGTCGCCGAACAGCGTCCCCTTCTGGTAGTCCGAGGCGGAGCTCTTCTGCGTGACCGGCGTGTCGGTCAGGTCCGCGCGTACCGTCGTCACGACGGCGTTGTAGGCGTCGACCATCGACTGGACGGCCTTGGTGACCTTGCTCGTGTCGATCGCCGCGGCGTTGGTGGTGATCGACACCGGGCTCGAGGTGACGCCCTTCAGCGTCAGCGTCTCGCCGGGGATGGCGTTGGTCAGCGTGTTGCTCTCCGACGTGCGGTCGGTCGTGTCGTCGTCGATCCGGTAGACCGCGTTGAGCGTCGTGCCGGTACGGGAGTAGGCCGGGTCCTCGGTGGCGATCTGGCCGCCGGCGAGCGCGGACGTGTCGACCGTGAAGTCCGAGCTCTGGCCGGTCTTGCGAGCGGAGAGGACCAGCTTGTCGACGCCGTTGTCGTTGACCACGGCCGCGTAGACCGGCGAGTCCTCGTTGGCGTTGATCGAGGTCGCGACGTCCGACGCCGTCGCGTTGGCGGCGACGTCGATGGTCACCTTGCTCGCGTCCGTGGCGTTCGGGTCGGTGCCGTAGTAGAGCGTCAGCTGGCCCGCGGTGGCGCTGGGCGTGAACGCGAAGCCGTGCTGGGCCGAGGAGGCCAGCTTGCTCACCGTGATGGTGTGGCCGCCGATGCCGGCGCCGGAGGTCAGCGCGACGTCGACCTTCGAGCTGTCGGAGGAGGCGACGCTCTGCGATGCCTTCCACGTCGTGGCGTCGCCCAGCGCCGCGGCCGCGCTCTTGAACGCGTCGAGCTTGGTCTGGATCGCCTTGAGCAGGTTCTGGTGCGCCTGCACGCCCGACTGCCGGTTGGAGACGGCCGTGATCTTCTGCTGGTCGACCGCCATCAGCTGCTGGATGATCGAGTCGGTGTCCAGGCCCGAGGCCATTCCGGTGAGCGAGATGGGCATGCCAGTTCCTTAGAGCGCGCCTCCGGACATGACGTCGAGCGCCTTGGCCGGGGGGATGGTCTTGAGCACGTGACCGTCGAGGTCGCGCACCTCGATCACCACGCGATTGGTGGACTTGTCGACGGAGAAGTGCAGCTCGCGGTGGTTCTTGTAGAGGTCGTCCACGACCTCTGCCGCCCGGTCGACCATCTGGCGCGCCTCCTCGGTGGGAGCGGGCGGGATGGAGCCGAGGAGGGTGTCGGTCGCGGCTGCACCACCGGCGGCGCCGGACGCGCCCGGATGCGCGGCCGCGGCGCCGAGCGGGCTCGCGGCGAGTGCCTGATACGGGGTGAAGCGGCCGATCTGGATCGACATGGTGTCCCGTACATCGGCCCGCCGGCCGGGATCTTTAGCCGGCGGGATGAGAGGGCTCTCAGCCGACGGCCGAGAAGAGGAGCGAGTCCTCGGCGAGCTGCTGCTTGAGCGTGCGCTTGAGCTGCGAGTGGATCTGGCAGATGCGGCTCTCGGAGACGCCCATGACCTCGCCGATCTCGCGCAGCGTGAGGTTCTTGACGTAGAGCAGGACGGCCACCTCGCGCTCGCGCTGGGGCAGCGCGTCGAACGCCCGGCGGAACTTCTCCTTGGCCTCCGTGGCCGTGGCCTGGTGCTCGGGGTCGCGGCGGTGGTCGCCGTCGGCCAGCGTGTCGATGCGCTCGACCGTCGTCTCGTCGTCGGAGATGACAAGCGTGTTGAGCGAGGTGACGTCCGACACCGCGATGTCGTCCTCGCGGCGGCGCAGCTCCGCGACCGAGATCGACATCGCGGCGGCGAGCTCCTCGCGGTCCGGGCGGCGGCCGTGGATGGTGGAGAACTGGTCGCGGGCCCGGGCGATGTCGCGCTCCCAGCGGCGCAGCGAGCGGGGCGCCCAGTCCTGGCGGCGCAGCTCGTCGAGCACGGCGCCGTGGATCCGGGTCCACGCGAACTGCTCGAGCGTGGCGCCCTTCTCCGGGTCATAGCGGTCGATCGAGGCGATCAGCGCCTCGAGGCCGCACGAGATGAAGTCCTCCACCTCGCAGCGCGCCGGCAGCTCGCGCACCTTCTTGAACACGATGTACTTGACGAGCGGGGCGTACGTCATGACCAGCCGGTTGCGGACCTGGAGGTCCCCGGTGGCCTTGTACTCGCGCCAGAGGGCGAGCGCATCCTCCGCGGACACGCGGCGGCGGCTGCTGGTGGATGAGGGCTTCATGCGGAACTGCGCTCCTAAGGGACAGGCGAATCAGGTCTGACGGACGCAGCCTGTATCGGGCGCAGACCCGACTCGCCTTTATCACCGATTTGGGGTAGGGCCCTTCGACTGGAGCCCGTAGGCCCAGGCGAGGACCTCCGCCACCGCCGTCCACATGGCCGGCGGGACCTCGGATCCGAGGGCCAGCTTGGCCAGCGCGTCGGCCAGCTCCGGGTCGTGGTGGACGGGCACCCCCGCCTCGTGCGCGCGCTCGAGAATCGTTGCGGCGATGTGCCCCCGGCCGGCGGCGACCACCTCCGGGGCGCCCGAGCCGGTGTAGCGCAGGGCCGCGGTGACGTCCGGATCAGGCATAGACGTCGAAGGGATCGCGGCGGGCGTGGACCTCGACCGTCGGATCTAAACCGGCGTTCAATAACCTGGCGCGTAAACGCTCACTCGCCCCACTGGCCACAGCGTGGGGGAGGCCGGCCGGGGTCGTCACCTCGGCCAGCAGCCGCTGGCCCCGCAACTCGAGCCGCAGATCCAGCCGCCCGAGCGTCGGCGAGGTGAAGGCCAGCGTCACCACGTCGGCCGGCTCCCCGCCGATCGCCGAGCGCTTGCGGGCCGGCCGCTCGCGCACCTCCACGCGCTCCTGGAACTGCGCCGGGGCCGCCGGCTGACCCGCGAGGGCCGCGTCCGGCGGCTGGAGCGCGGCGGCCGGCGGCGACGCCGCGGCGGGCGTGTGCGCGGCGGTCGCGGGTGGCGCTCCCGGCGACAGCGACACCTCGCGGGCGGCCTGGGCCACGGGCTCTCCCCGGTCGATCTGCAGGGTGATCCGCTCGGCCGTTATCTCCTGAACCTTCAGGCGCAGCGTAGCGCCGGCCTGCACCTCGGGCGGCACCTGCGCGGTCAGCGGGATGCCGGCCAGCACGATCACCGCGTTGCTCTCGCCGCGCGAGGCCACGCGGGCGAGCAGCGTCGCCCCCTCGCGCAGCGGCAGGTCGGGCAGCTGGGCGCGCAGCAGCGCCGCGGTGACCGCGATCGGTTGCATCGCCCTTCAAGGATGCCCGCTCGCGCGCCGATGATGGACTTTAAGATGGATCGCGGCCTCTATATCGCGGCCTCCGGCATGCTCGCCGAGCAGGTTCGCCAGGACCAGATCGCCAACGACCTCGCCAACGCGTCGACGCCCGGCTACAAGGCCGACCGCACCGTGACGCGCTCGTTCGGCTCGTTGCTGCTCGACAACTCCCGCACCGGCGCCGGCATCGGCTCGCAGTGGACGGCCGTCCAGGTGACCGGCCAGGCGACCGACTGGACGCCCGCGCCGCTGACCGACACCGGCCAGCCGCTCGACTTCGGCATCACCGGCGACGGCTTCTTCGCCGTCAACACCGGCCAGGGCACGCGCTACACGCGCAACGGCCAGTTCCACGCCGACGCCAACCGGCAGCTGGTCACCCAGACCGGCGACCCGGTGCTCGGGCGCAACAACCAGCCGATCAAGGTCGGCGCCGACGGCAAGGTCGACCCGCGCCAGCTCAACGTCGTCCTGCTCAACACCCCGAAGAAGGCCGGCGACAACTACGTGACCGGCACGCCGGGCGCGGTGGCGGGCCTCCTGGCCGGCCAGGTCCGCGCGGGCGCGCTGGAGGACTCGGGCGCCGACGCCACCACGTCGATCGTGGACATGATGCAGTCGATGCGGGCCTACGAGTCCGGTCAGAAGGTCATCCAGGCGATCGACGACACGCTCGGCAAGGCCGCTTCGTCCGTGGC
>JAICUS010000412.1 GCA_025935735.1 Solirubrobacteraceae bacterium
CGAGTTCGCCCGCAACCGCCGCGAGAAGTCGATGGCCCAGCGGCTGGCCAACGAGCTGATGGACGCCCAGTCCCAGCAGGGCGGCGCCTACAAGCGCAAGGACGACATCTTCCGCATGGCGCAGGCCAACAAGGCCTTCGCCCACTACCGCTGGTAGACCGCCGCCCGGCGGCCTGAGACCAGCAGGTCATCGACCTCGCCGCCGCCCAGCGTGGCGATCGTCCGCACCGCGCCGGTGCGGAGGTCGACCACCCGGAGCCTCGCCACCGCCGGGGCGGGCGCGGCGAGCAGCGCGGCGAGGACCACGGGCCAGAGGCGGCGCATCGACGGTGCGAATACCCGCTCCGCGTGCCATGACATCGTTTCGCCGCGCCCCCGCGTGGATAATCGAGCCCCATGCGGGCAATAGGGGTCAACCGCTGGGGCGGGCGCGACGCGCTGGAGCTGCTCGACGTCGCGCCGCCGCCGGTCGCGCCGGACGGCGTGCTGCTGCGCGTGCGCGCCGCGGGGGTCAACCCCGTCGACTACAAGGTGCGCGAGGGCAAGCTCGCCGGCGGGTTCCCCTACCACTTCCCGGTGATCCTCGGCTGGGACGCCGCCGGCGTGGTCGAGGAGGTCGGGCCGGCCGTCACCTGGTTCAAGCCCGGCGACCGGGCCTACGGCTACTGCCGGCGCCACGAGCTCGAGTACGGCACCTACGCCGAGCTCGTCACCGTGCCGGAGGGCTATCTCGCGCACATGCCCGAGGGGCTGAGCTTCGAGGAGGCGGCCGCGCTGCCGCTGGCCGCGCTCACCGCCCACCAGAGCCTCGAGCGGCTGGGGGTGCGGGCCGGCGAGGTGCTCTTCCTCACCGGCGGCGCCGGCGGCGTCGGGCACATCGCCGTCCAGCTCGCCCGCGCGCGGGGCGCGAAGGTCGTGGCCACCGGGTCGCCGCCGTCGCACGAGTTCCTGCGCGAGCTCGGCGCCGAGCCCGTCGACTACGACGCGCCGGACGTCCCGGCGCAGGTCCGCGGCCACAACCCCGGCGGCGGCGCCGACGCCGCGTTCGACCTGTTCGGCGGCGACGGCCTCGAGCAGGCCTTCGCCTCGCTGCGCCCCGGCGGGCGGCTGGTGTCGATCGCCCAGCCGCCCGGCGAGCGGCAGCATCTCGACACCGGCTACATCTTCGTCCGCCCGTCCGGCTACGACCTCGGCGAGCACATCACGCCGCTCGTGCACGAGGACGCGCTGCGCCCGCACATCGCCGGCACGTTCCCCCTCGAGCGCGCGGCGGACGCGCACGCGCAGCTCGAGGAGGGCCACGTTCACGGCAAGCTGGTGCTCACGATCCCATGATCTCCGGCTTCTGAGCGTCGGCGGGATCCGCCGGCTTGGCCGCCCCGCCGCCGCAATCGGGCGCCGGCGCCTTGTCGGGCGGGCTCATGTCGACCCCGCACGCGCGCATCGCCGCCCGGCCGGCGTCGGTCCCGTCCTGCTGCACCATCCAGGGCTTGAGCCGGGTGAGGTCGGTCGGCGGATTCAGCCCGTGCGTGCGCAGGCAGCTCAGGAGCGCGGAGGGCGCCTTGGACTCGGGCAGGCAGGCGCCGACGGCCGGGTCGCCGGAATGGGCGCCCACCCACTGCTTGAGCGCGAGCGCGTCGTCGCCGGACGGCGCGCCCGCGGCGCCGTGGGAGTGCAGGCAGGCGGCGATGCGGGCCGACGCGGGATCGGCGCCGCCCTGCTGCGCGCCGGCTGGGAGTGAGAGGGCCGCGGCTACAGCCGCGGCGACGGCCGTGGCCGCCAGGACGCTGAGGAGCTTCATGGACTCCACTGCACCGCCCCGCGCTGACCGCCCGGGGAACCGGCGATGAAAATCCATGGAAAACGTGTCACGCCCGTCCCCGGGCGCGCGAGACTTGCGCCGTGGCGCACACCGTGCTCCTGGTCGAGGACGAGCCCGACATCGTCGGGCTGCTGTCGGACTTCCTCGCCGTAGAGGGGTTCGGGGTGGTCTCGGCGGCCACGCCCGACGCGGCGCTCGACCGGCTCGCCGCCCACGACGTCGCCGCGGTCGTGCTCGACGTGATGCTCCCCGGCGGCTCGGGCTTCGACGTCTGCCGGCGCATCCGCGAGCACTCCGACGTGCCGCTGCTGTTCCTGTCCGCGCGCGGCGAGGACGAGGACAAGCTGCGCGGGCTCGCGCTCGGCGCCGACGACTACATCGTCAAGTCCGCGACGCCCGCCGAGGTCGTGGCGCGCGTGAAGGCGGTCCTGCGCCGCAGCGCCCCGCGCGACCCGCACCGCCGCACCTACGGGCGGTTCACGCTCGATCGCGCCGCGCACGAGGTCACCGCCGACGGCCGTCCGGTCGCGCTCACCGCGCGCGAGTTCGAGCTGCTGGCGCTGTTCGCCTACCACCCGCGCCAGGTGCTCACCCTCGAGCAGATCTTCGAGCGCGTGTGGGGCTCGTGGGGGGACCGCAGCGCGGTCGCCGTCTATGTCCGCCGCCTGCGCGAGAAGCTCGAGCCGACGCTGTTCGTGACCGTGTGGGGCGTCGGCTACCGCTTCGACCCGCCGGCGCCGTGAGATCGCTGCGGACCTGGCTGGCGCTCGGCCTCGTGGTCGCGCTCGCCGCGCCGGCCGGCGCGGCGTTGGGCGCCTACGCGGCGGCGCAGGCGTGGCAGGCGCACCGCCGCGACGCCCGCGTCGCCGCGGCGGAGCGGCTGCTGGGCGACCCGCGCACGCCGGGCCTGGGCAAGCGGCTGACCGCGCTCGGCGTCGAGGCGATGCTCAAGCCGCTGCCCGACGCGAAGGCGCTCGCGGTGAAGCTGGGCGGCACGTCCGCCGCGGACGACCAGCAGCCGCTCGTCACCCCCGGCCTCCAGGCGGTCATGCAGGCGTCCGGCGGCAAGCGCCCGGAGACGCACGGGTACACCGCCCGAGACGTCCGGCTGCCGGGGGTGGCCGGGACGCTGTACGTGCGCAACGAGAGCGCCGCGGCGCGGTGGGCGGTCGCGCTCGCCGCCGCCGTGGTCGCGCTGGCCGCGGCGCTCACGCTGGCCGTGAGCCTCCTGCGGCGCTGGGTCCTCAACCCGCTGGCCACGCTGGCGGCGGATGCCGACCGGATCGCCGGCGGCGAGCTGGCGGTCGCGCCGATCCGGACCCGCGCGCGCGAGGTGGCGCAGGTGGGCGAGGCGCTGCGCGGCATGGCCGGCGCGCTCGGCCAGGCGCTGAGCGCGACGGCGGACGCCGAGCGCGACCGCCGCTTCCTCGTCACGGCGATCGCGCACGACCTGCGCACGCCGCTGTTCACGCTGCGCGGCTCGCTGGAGGCGATCGAGCGGGGGCTCGGCGACGCCGCCGCGCTCGCGCGCGCCCAGGCCAAGGCGGACCACCTCGACCGCCTGGTGGGCGACCTGTTCGCCTACTCGCGCGCGGAGTACGCCAACGGCGCGCGCACCGCCGAGCCGCTCGACCTGGCCGACATCGCCCGCCGGGCGGCCGAGACCGTCGATCCCGGACCGCTCCGGGTCGTGGTGCGGGCGGGCGCCCCGGGGCCCACCACGGGCGACCCCGTCGCGCTCGAGCGGGCGCTGACCAACGTCATCGAGAACGCGGTGCGGCACGGCCGCACCCGTGTGGAGGTGCGCGTCGACGGCGCCCGGGTCGAGGTGGCCGACGACGGCCCGGGCTTCGCTCCCGACGACCTGCCGCACGTGTTCGAGCCGCTGTTCCGCGGCGACCGCGCGCGCCGGGCCAACGGCGCCGGCGCCGGGCTGGGGCTCGCCATCGCCCGCCGGCTGGTCAGGGCGCACGGCGGGGACGTCACCGCCGCCAACCAGCCCGGCGGCGGCGCGATCGTCACGCTCGCGCTGCGACGAGCGCCCGCGCCTGACGCTCCCCCGGACAGCGATGGCGGCCCGCGCCGAACGGCAGCCCGGTGAGGTCCAAGGATGATGCACCGGAATCGCGTGGGGCGCCTTTGTTGCCCCTGGCGACACAAAGGAGCCCCAACTCTCCGCAGGCCCAGCCAGCCGTTCGCCGGCGGCGAGCCGGCGCAGGCGTAGCCGGGCGCCCGCTACGCCAGCACCGAGCGCAGCTTCTCCAGCCGCCGCCGCCGCTCCGCCCGCGCCGCCAGCGCGTCGTCCATGGACACCGCCACGAACCGCGTCTTCGCGCCCGGGGCCGACTGGGCGACCGTGTCCATGTCGGCGCTGATCACCGTGGCCACCATCGCGTAGCCGCCGCCGGAGACCGCGTCGCGGTGCAGGATGATCGGCTCGACGCCGCCGGGCACCTGGATGGAGCCGATCGGGTAGGGCGCGTCGACGATGTTGGACGGGTCCGAGCCCGCGCCGAACGGCTGCTCGCGCTCGAGCATGTCCAGCTTGGCGCCCTTGTAGCGGAAGCCGACGCGGTCGGCGGTGGGGGTGAGCGTCCAGACGGTCTCGGCGAACGCCCGGCGGCCGTCGTCGGTCAGCAGGTGGTCGTAGAGGCCCATGACCACCCGGATCTCCAGCTCGCGGGCGAACGTGGGGCGCAGGTCCTCCGGCACGGCGCCGCTCGCCGCGCGGCCCGGCGACGACCCCACGGGCAGCGAGTCGCCCGCCGCCAGCGGGCGGCCCTGGAAGCCGCCGAGCGAGCCGAGCGCGTAGGTCGAGCGCGAGCCCAGCAACTCCGGCACGTCGATCCCGCCGGCCACCGCCAGGTACGCCCGGGCGCCGCCGCGCAGGTGGGCGAACGAGAGCACAGCGCCCGCCGGCACCGTGAACGCCTCCCACAGCGGCCGCTCCTCGCCGTCCACCCGCGGCACCAGCTCGGCGCCGGCGACCGCCACGACGGCCTCGGAGCCGAACCGCAGCTCCGGGCCGAGGTAGGCCATCTCCAGCCCCGCCGCGCCCTCGGCGTTGCCCGCCAGCAGGTTCGCCGCGGCCAGCGAGAACTGGTCCAGGGCGCCCGACGGCGGGATGCCGAGGTTGTAGTAGCCCTCGCGGCCGGCGTCCTGCACGGTGGTGGACAGCCCCGGCTTGACGACCTCGATCATCCGAGCACCTCCAGCAGCCGGGCGTTGTAGCCGTCGGGGTCGGCCTCGAAGTCCTCGAGGCTGAAGCTGGCCTCGCCGTACCGGGGCTCGCGCGACGACGCATGCAGCTCGTCGTACTCCTCGCGGGAGATCGGGCTGAACTTGACGATGTCGCCCGTGCGGAAGAACACCTCGCCCTGCGCGGGCTGGTAGATCGGCAGCGGGGTGATCCCGAACATCTGGTAGCCGCCCGCGCCGCGCACCGAGTAGATGCAGCCGAAGCAGCCCCCGTGGCCGACGGTCAGCGCCGGCGTGTCCGTGCGCGGGCGCACGTACTTGGGCACCTCGAGCTGGCGCTCGCGCGGGACCATCTGGTAGAGGAACGGCAGCCCGGCCACGAAGCCGACCATCGAGGCGAACCAGGGCGCGCCATGGTGCGCGGCGATGAACTCGTCCTTGCCGGAGAAGCCGTTGATGCTCGCCGCGTACTCCAGGTCGGTGGAGTCCGGCTCCTGGTGGCGGTCGCGGAAGCGCATCAGGGTCTCGTTCGTCCACGGGTCGTCGTAGAGCACCGGGATCTCGACCACGCGGGTGTCCAGCGTGAA
>JAICUS010000643.1 GCA_025935735.1 Solirubrobacteraceae bacterium
GTGCGCCCGCGCTCGTCGCCGCCGAGCAGCATCGGCGCCCCCTGCGACACGAACAGCGTCGTGAGGAAGTTGCGCTGCTGGCGCCTGCGCAAATCGAGAATCCCAGGGTCGTCCGTCTCCCCCTCGGCACCGCAGTTCCACGAGCGGTTGTCGTCGGTGCCGTCGGCCCCGCCCTCCTGGTTGGCCTCGTTGTGCTTGTCGTTGTAGGAGACGAGGTCGGCCAGCGTGAAGCCGTCGTGCGCGGTGATGAAGTTGATCGACGCGACCGGGTGGCGGCCGTCGTCGCCGTACAGGTCGGACGACCCGCTCAGCCGCGACGCGAAGTCGCCGAGCGTGGCCTGGCCGCGCCAGAAGTCGCGCATCGTGTCCCGGTAGATGCCGTTCCTCTCCGACCACAGCACCGGGAAGTTGCCCACCTGGTAGCCGCCCGGTCCGACGTCCCACGGCTCGGCGATCAGCTTGACCTGGGAGAGGATCGGGTCCTGGTGGATGACGTCGAAGAACGCGGACAGCCGGTCGACGTCGTAGAGCTCGCGCGCCAGCGCCGAGGCCAGGTCGAAGCGGAACCCGTCGACGTGGCACTCGATCACCCAGTAGCGCAGCGAGTCCATGATCATCCGCAGCACGCTCGGATGGGTGACGTTGAGCGTGTTGCCCGTGCCCGTGTAGTCCATGTAGTGGCGCGGGTCGTCGGGCACGAGCCGGTAGTAGGAGAGGTTGTCGACGCCGCGGAAGCACAGCATCGGGCCGAGGTGGTTGCCCTCGGCGGTGTGGTTGTAGACCACGTCGAGGATCACCTCGATCCCCGCCTTGTGCAGCGCCTTGACCATGCCCTTGAACTCGCGCACCTCCTGGCCGGCCTTGCCGGTGGCGGCGTAGGTGGAGTGCGGCGCGAAGAAGCCGATCGTCGAGTAGCCCCAGTAGTTCGTCAGCCCGCGGTCGACCAGGAACGACTCGTCGGCGATGTGGTGGACCGGCAGCAGCTCCACCGCGGTCACGCCGAGGCCCTTCAGGTAGGCCACGGCGGCGTCGGCGGCCAGCCCGGCGTAGGTGCCGCGCAGGTCCTCGCGCACGCCGGGGTGGCGCATGGTGAAGCCCTTCACGTGGGTCTCGTAGATGACGCTGTCGGCCAGCGGCGTGTTCGGCGGCCGATCGTCCTCCCAGTCGAAGCGCGGGTCGATGACCACGCACTTGGGGATCGCCTCCGCGCTGTCGGAGTCGTCGGGGGTGAGGTCGTCGTCGGGCTCGCCGTGCGGCGTGTAGGGGAGCACGTTGCCCTTGGCGAACCGGATCGGCCCCTCGATCGACTTCGCGTACGGGTCGAGCAGCAGCTTGGACGAGTTGAAACGCCGGCCGGACTGCGGGTCGTAGGCGCCGTGGACGCGGTAGCCGTAGCGCTGGCCGGCGCTGACGCCGGGCAGGTAGCAGTGCCAGTTGAACGACGTGCGCTCGGTCAGCTCGACGCACGTCTCCTGGTCGTCGGCATCGAACAGGCACAGCTCGACGCGCTCGGCGTGCTCGGAGAAGATCGCGAAGTTCGTCCCCTGCCCGTCCCAGGTGGCGCCAAGGGGGAACGCCGATCCCGGCCACATCTCCATCAGCGGACCAGCGCCCCGGACAGCGGCGCGAGCACGACGAAGCCCGGCTCGAGCGTCGGCTCGTGCGTGGCCAGGAGGACCGCTTCCACACGCTCACGCGGAATGTGCACCGGCGCGGTGGAGAAATTGGCGAGCAGCGTGCACTCCCCGCGGCGCACGGCCAGCCAGCCGGCGCGCTCGTCGAACGCGATGTCGTCCACATCGCCGGGCGGGAGCCATTCGCGCCGGGCGCGCAGCAGCCGGGCGTGCAGCTCGCGCAGCCCGTCGGGCTCGCCGCGCCGGGTCAGCTTGGAGCGCTCGAAGGTCCCCGGGTCCTGCGGGTCGGGCACCTCGGCGCCGGAGAACTCGGCGAAGCCGGCGAACTCCCGGCGGCGCCCCTCGCGGGTCGCCTCGGCGATGTCGGGGTCGATGTGGTCGGTGAAGAACTGGAACGGGGCCGTCTCCCCGTACTCCTCGCCCATGAAGAGCATGGGGGTGAAGGGTGACAGGAGCGTGCAGAACGCCGCGAGTGGGCGCGCCTCCACCGGTAGGCGATCGCCGAGTGCGCGGTTGCCGACCTGGTCGTGGTCGGCGCTGAACACCACGAAGCGCTCCGGCGGCACGTCGTCGGCCGGGGCGCCGAACCGCCGGCGGCGGAACTCCGAGTAGGTGCCGTCGTGCACGTGCGGGCGCCGGAACGCCTTCGCCATCAGCGCGATCGCGTCGAACTCGGCGTACCAGCCCTCGCGCTCACCGGTGAGCAGCACGCGCAGCGCGTGGTGGAAGTCGTCGGCCCAGGCGGCGTCGCAGCCCCATCCGCCCAGCTCCGGCACGCGCATCACCTTGGGGTCGTTGAGGCCGGACTCGGCGATCACCAGCGCGCCCGGCTTGGCCGCGTGGACCCTTCTCGACACGGCGGCCACCAGGTGCTCGGGCGTCTGGTCGGTGATGGCGTGGATCGCGTCCAGGCGCAGGCCGTCGACGTGGAAGTCGCGCACCCAGCCCTCGGCGCTCTGGCACACCCATTCGCGCACGGCGTCGCAGCGCTCGTCGTCCACGTTCAACCCGTCGCCCCAGGGCGTGTTGTGCTTGGGCGAGAAGTACGGCCCGAACGCCATCAGCGCGCCGCCACCGGACGCGCCGACGTGGTTGTAGACCACGTCGAGGATCACCGCGAGCCCCTCGGCGTGGGCGGCGTTGACCAGCCGCTGCAGGCCGAGCGGCCCGCCGTAGGAGGACTGCGCCGCGCTCAGGTAGACGCCGTCATAGCCCCAGTTCCGGCGGCCCGGGAACTCGGCGACGGGCATCAGCTCGATCGCCGTCACGCCCAGGTCGGCCAGCTCGCGCAGGTGCGGGATCGCCGCGTCGAACGTGCCCCCGGGCGAGAACGTGCCGACGTGCAGCTCGTAGATCACCGCGTCCTGCAGGCCGGGAACGCGGAACTCCACGTCGGTCCACAGGAACCCGTGCGGGTCGACGATCCGCGAGGGTCCGCGCAGGCCCTCGGGCTGCCAGCGCGAGCAGGGGTCGGGCAGCGGCCGGCCGTCGGCCACCAGCTGGTAGTCCTCGCCCGCGCCGACGTCGAGCGTCGCCTCGTAGATGTCGAAGCCGGCGGGCGCGAGCGGGTGGTCGGCGCCGCCCAC
>JAICUS010000529.1 GCA_025935735.1 Solirubrobacteraceae bacterium
CGAGCCGCTCGGCGACGCGCCGGGCGGCGGTCACGCCGCCGGAGCGGCCGACGATCACCGCGAACTCGTCGCCGCCGAAGCGGGCGATGATGTCGTGGTCGCGCACGACGCGGCGCATCCGCTCGGCCACGATCTTCAGCAGCCGGTCGCCGGCGCCGTGGCCCAGGGAGTCGTTGACCACCTTGAAGTTGTCGAGGTCGACGAACAGCACAGCGACCTCGGTGTCGCCGCCGGCCGCGATCTGGTCGTGCAGGTGCTTGAGGAACAGGGTGCGGTTGGGCAGGCCGGTGAGCGCGTCGTAGTGGGCCTGGTAGTCGAGCTGGCGCTCGGCGCCCTTGCGGGCGGAGATGTCGAGCATGTGCGACACCCAGTAGGCGGGCTCGCCGTCGCGGCCGCGGACCAGCGAGTGCTGCCACAGCGCCCAGCCGGCGCTGCCGTCGCCGCGGGTGAAGCGGCGCTCGACCTCGCCGCCGGACTCGGGCGGCCAGGCGTTGCCGTCGCGGTCCTCGGCCGGCGTCAGCGCGTCCAGCGCGCGCCCGACGAGGCCGTCCGCGCAGAGCCCGGTGTCCGCGCACAGGCGCCCGTTGACGCGCTGCACGACGCCGTCGAGGCCGACCAGCGCCATGCCGATCGGCGCGTCCTCGAACGCGGAGCGGAAGCGGACGTCACTGTCGCGCATGGCGTCGCGCGCGTCCTCGCTCATGCGCCAGACGACGATGTTGACCACGCCGAGCGCGCTGATGAACAGGGCGTGCACCCCGGCCCACAGCCACGGGTGGATCTCGGCGCTCTCGTGGTCGTACACCGAGCCCGCGTCCAGCGCGCCCATCGCGCCGTGGTGGACGAGCACGAAGACGAACGCCAGCAGGTAGGGGAACCACTCCTCGTAGAGCGAGAGGGCCGCGACCATGACGAAGAAGTGGAAGTGGCCCTCGATGCGGCCGTGCCACAGGTGCACGAGCATGGCCGACGAGGTGAGCAGCGCCAGGCAGACCATCGCGGCGCGCTCACGGCGGCGCAGCGAGCGGGCGCCGGCCAGCGCGGCGAACACCGCGATCGGGACGACGGTGACGAGGCTGGCGGCCGCGGAGTGCTGCGTGGCCAGGCCGAAGAGGAACAGCCCGGGGATGTGCGCCCAGGCGACGAGCGTCAGCGCGCGGTGACGCCGCGCCCAGGCCTCGGGCGGCAGGGTCTGTCCGCGCGGCAGCCGGTCGCGCCAGTGCTTGCCGTCAGAGGACACGTTCCGAGTGATCGACTGAAGCCGCCCACCCTTGACGCGTCCTTAGATCACGTGGCAGTAGAAGACGTACTTGGCCGCGCCGTGCGGCTGCTGCTCGGGGCTCGGGTACATGGCCTTCGCGAGCACCGGCATCCCGACCGTCCAGACGAGGCAGACGACCGCGAGGGCGAGCAGCACCAGGCGCCGGGAGCGAGCGTTGAGCCTCATCACCCCGGTAGTCGCCCGGAGACCCGGGCGCTTGAGGGCTACCGCGCCGACTGCAGCGTCGCTTCCATCCGCTGCAGGCGCTCGATGCGCGCGCGCAGCGGCGGGTGCGTCGCCGGCAGGTGGTACTCGCCGTTGCGGGCGACGGGCAGCAGGTGGAACGCGTCGCGCGCCGCGAGCGAGCGCAGGTCGCGCGACGGGATCGCCACCAGGCCGCCGGACACCTTGGTCAGCGCCGAGGCGAGCGCCACCGGGTTGCCGGTCAGCGCCACGGCGCCGGCGTCGGCGGCGAACTCGCGGTAGCGCGAGAGGATCCGCCCGCCCAGGCTGCCCAGCCAGCCCACCGCCATGGCGACCAGGCCGCCGATGCCCATCGGCCAGCCGCGGGCGATCTTGGCGCCGCCCTGCAGCAGCACCGCTCCCGGCCCTCCGACCACGGTCATCACCGCCGCGTCGCGGTGGGCGACGTGGGCGAGCTCGTGCCCCACGACCGCCTCGAGCTCGGCCGGCGTGAGCAGCTCCAGCAGGCCTTCGGTGACGTGCAGCCGGTAGCGCCCGCGACCCAGCCAGATGACCCAGCTGTTGGGCTGGCGCTCGCCGTCGACGACGACCTCGGGCCGCGGCAGGTCGCTGGCCAGGCACAGCCGCTCGACGGTCGCCGCGAGCTCCGGCGGCGCGGGCCGCGTGCCGGCGCGGGCCGCGCGGGTGCGCTCGCGGTCCTTGAGCGTCATCGAGACGCCGATCACCGCCGCGATCGCCACGAACACCGCGATCCGCGTCGGCGCGGCCACCTCGATCGCGGCCAGCGCGCCGAGCACCACGAGCGGCGTCACCACCGCCGCGAGGACCATCCGCAGGGTGAGTGCCATGTCCCGGGGGAAGAGCTGTGGCCGCATGGATCCAGTATGCCGCGCCCGCGGGTCGCGCGGACGCGGCTCGGGGGTCAGCGCGTGGGCTCGGGGGTCAGACCCCTCGGATTCGCCCCGCTTTCCAGACGAACGCGATGGGTCTGACCCCCGGTTCCCGGTGTTCCCCCTACGTGGTCGTCGTGGCGCGCACCGGCGCCTCGCCGCGCTCGAAGCGGCGCGCCGCGGTGAGACTCTCCCCACCCACCCCGCCCTCGAGCTCGCGGGCGATCTCCGCCCGCCCGGCGTCGGGCAGCAGCGCCGTGGCGATCAGCGTGACCACCGCGCCGGCGATGATGTAGAGCGCGATCGGCAGCGAGCTGTCGAACGTGTGCAGCAGCCAGGCGGCCAGCAGCGGCGCCGGCCCGCCGGCCACCACCGAGGCGAGCTGGTAGCCCATCCCCGCGCCGCTGTAGCGCAGGCGGGTGGTGAACGACTCGGCGATCAGCGCGGCCTGCGGGCCGTACTGGATGTCGTGCGGGACGAGCGACAGGACGATCGCCACCACCGCCAGCCACGCCACCTGGGCGTTGAGCAGCGCGAAGTACGGGATCGCCCACACGGCGGTGACCGCCGCGCCGATCATGTACATGCGCTTGCGGCCGACCTTGTCGGACAGGTGACCGAAGAACGGCACCGAGAACAGCGACACCGCCGCGGCCAGCGCCACCGAGTTGGTGAGGAAGTTCTTGCTAAAGCCGAGCGTGTCGGTCCCGTACTCGAGCACGAACACGGTGAAGATGTAGAACGGCATCTGCTCGGACATCCGCAGCATCGCGCTGAGCAGGATCTCCCGCGGGTTGCGGCGGATGACCTCCATCACGGGCTGGCGCTCCACCGTCTTGCCCTCCACCTCACGGGCGAACAGCGGCGACTCGAGCACGCCGAGCCGGATCCACAGCCCGATGCCGATCAGCACGACGCTGAGCAGGAACGGCACGCGCCAGCCCCAGCTGTTGAACGCGTCGCCGCTGATGTGGCTGAACAGCGACACCGCGCCGGTGGACAGCAGCAGGCCGATCGGCACGCCGACCTGCGGCCAGCTGGCGATGAACCCGCGCCGGCGCGGGTTGCCCCACTCCATCGAGAGCGTGACCGAGCCGCCCCACTCGCCGCCGACGCCGATGCCCTGGAGGATGCGCAGGATCACGAGGATGGTCGGCGCCCAGAACCCGATCGAGTTGTAGCTCGGCATCAGGCCGATCAGCGCGCTGGCGATGCCCATCGTCAGCAGCGTGGTGATCAGCGTCGCCTTGCGGCCGATGCGGTCGCCCCAGTGGCCGAAGATCGCCGCGCCCACCGGCCGCGCGGCGAAGCCGACGGCATACGTGGCGAACGAGGCCAGCACGCCCGCGTAGTTGCTCGCGCCCGGGAAGAACAGCTTCGGGAACACGAGCGCCGCCGCCGTGCCGTACAGGAAGAAGTCGTACCACTCGATCGACGTGCCGACGGTGCTGGCGACGAGTGCGCGGCGGACCTGCGACCGACGCAGCGCCTCGTCCGTGCCTGTGGCGGACATGCGCTCCTCCTTTCCCGGCGGGTTTCCCCTGCCCACCGGGCCTTGGGTGCCGGTTTGATACCCGCCACGGTCAGCGCCCGAACCAGTCGGTAGGTTCGTGGCATGCCCGAACGCCTGCAGCTGTTGCGCTACGAGTACGTCGAGGACATGGCCGAGCGCCGTGCTCCCCACCGTGAGGGGCACCTCGCGCTGATCGACCGCTACGCCGCCGACGGCCGCGTCGTGGTCGCCGGCGCCGCGGGGGATCCGCCGTCGACCGGCCTGATCGCGTTCCGCGAGGAGGCGGACGCGAACGCGTTCCCCGAGGAGGACCCCTACGTGGAGGCGGGGCTGGTGACCAGCTGGACCGTCGAGCC
>JAICUS010000246.1 GCA_025935735.1 Solirubrobacteraceae bacterium
ATCGTGGCGTTCGACCTCATCCTCGGCCGCAAGCTCGCCTGGCCGGTGGCGATGTCGTGCATCGTCATCGAGGGCGTGGTGGCGTTCCTGCTCGTGCTGGGCGGCCTGCGCGAGGCGATCATGCGGGCCATCCCGCACGAGATCAAGCTGTCGATCGGCGTCGGCATCGGCTTGTTCATCGCGCTCGTCGGGCTGCGCGACGCGGGGATCACGGTCAACGACCCGGCGACGGGCATCGGGCTCGGCGAGCTGACGAGCGGGCCGGCGCTCATCTCGCTCGGCGGGCTGCTGGTGGCGGTCGTGCTGACCGCCCGCCGCGTCCGGGGGGCGATCCTGCTGGGCATCCTCGCCGCCACGGCGCTGGGGCTGATCTTCGGCGTGCTCGACGGGCCGTCGAAGGTGGCGGAGTTCCCCAGCTCGAGCTCGTTCTCGACCATCGGCGACGCGCTGAAGCCGTCCAACCTGGGCGACGCGATCACCTGGGCGCTCGTGCCGGTGATCTTCGTGCTGTTCATGTCGGACTTCTTCGACACGGTCGGCACGGCGGTGGCGGTGTCGAGCCAGGGCGGGCTGCTCGACAAGGACGGCCAGGTGCCGCGCCTGAAGCGCCTGCTGCTGGTGGACTCCGGCGCGGCCGCGTTCGGCGGCGCGATGGGCGTCTCCAGCGTCACCACCTACGTCGAGTCCGGCGCCGGCGTGGGCGAGGGCGCACGCACCGGCCTCGCGTCGCTGGTCACCGGCGGGCTGTTCGTGCTGACGATCTTCTTCGTGCCGCTGATCGCCGTGGTCGCCCAGGGCGTGACGGTGGGCCAGACGACGTTCTACCCGGCGGTCGCGCCGGCGCTGATCATGATCGGCTACCTCATGCTGCGGCTGGTCGCGGACGTCGATTGGTCACGGCCGGAGGCCGGCATCCCGGTGTTCTTCGTCATCGCCGGCATCCCGCTGACGTTCTCGATCAGCGCGGGCATCGGCCTGGGCATCCTGTCGTATGTCGCCGTCATGGCGGGCACAGGCCGCTGGCGCCAGATCCACCCGCTCATGTGGGCGCTGGTGCCGCTGTTCCTCGCCTTCTTCGCGTCGGATTGGCTCTCAGCACACGTGTTCTAGAGGGTGTCGAGTTGGGCCTCGACGATCTCCTCCAGGAGCACGCCCAGATAGCCGTACAGCGCCATCGTCGGCGCGTCGGGGTCGTCCTTGTCCAGCGCGAACGGCTGCGTGTCCTCCTGGACGTCGAGCATCGTGCCGAGGACGAGCCGGAGCGCGTTGACCGCGTGCATCCAGGCGGTCAGCTGGTCCTCCGTCAGCTCGGTCTCGTCGACGGTGGCCTCGACCACGTCGACGGCGGCCAGCCGCCCGCTCTGGAGCTCCTCGCGGGTGAGCCGCTGGTACTCGGCCTGGTGGTCGGGGTCCTCGGCGTAGGCCGCGGGGTACAGGCGGCGCACGCGCGGGTCGCCGGCGTCGAGGGTGAGCAGCGCGCGCAGGTCGCCGAGCAGGCCCTTGACCAGCGTGCGCTCGTCGTCGGGCAGGCGCAGCTCGTAGCGGCCGCGCCGGCCCACGATCCGGCGCTTGGGACGGCCCAGCATCAGTCCTGCTGCATGGTCGCCCACAGGCCGTGCTCGTGCAGGCGGAACACGTCCAGCTCCGCCTTCTCGCGCGTGCCGCTCGACACCACGGCGCGCCCCTTCTGGTGGACGTCCAGCATCAGCTTGGTGGCCTTCGCGCGGTCGTAGCCGAACAGCTTCTGGAAGACGAGCACGACGTAGCTCATCAGGTTGATCGGGTCGTTCCAGACGATCACGATCCAGGGCTTGTCCGGCGTGACCGACTCGTCGCTGCGCGGGAGCTGGACCTCGGCTGGGGCGGCGGACACCGGCTCCAGGTTACGCGCGCCGGAGCAGGATCCGGCGGACGAAGTGGTCGGGGCCCTTCTCGAGGATGAGGTCCGCGCGCGGGCGGGTGGGCTGGATGTTGTCGCGCAGGTTCGGCCGGTTCGTGCGCTCCCAGATCGCCTGCGCGACCGCGAGCGCCTCGTCGTCGGACAGCTGGGCGTAGCGATGGAAGTAGGACTCGGGCTTCTGGAAGGCGCCGTTGCGCAGCGCGAGAAAGCGCTCCAAGTACCAGCGGCGGACGTCGGCCTCCTCGGCGTCCAGGTAGAGCGCGAAGTCGACGAAGTCGGACACGTAGACCGGCGCGCTGCCGCGCTGGAGCACGTTGATGCCCTCGAGCACGACCACGTCGGGGGCGCGGATCAGTTGGGCGTCGTCCGGGATGACGTCGTAGCGCAGGTGCGAGTACCGCGGCGCGCGGACCTCGGGCGCGCCGCCCTTGAGGTCGGCCACGAAGCGCAGCAGCCCGCGCCGGTCGTAGCTCTCCGGGAAGCCCTTGCGCTCGAGGATGCCGCGCTCGACGAGGGTCGCGTTGGGGAGCAGGAAGCCGTCGGTGGTGACGAGCTCGACCCGCCAGTACGGGCGCAGCCGCGTGAGCAGGCGGACGATCAGCCGCGCCGCGGTGCTCTTGCCCACCGCGACGCTGCCGGCCAGCGCGAGCAGGAAGGGCACGCTGTGCGCCGGCTCGTGCAGGAACGCGCCCTGGGCCGACGAGAGCGCCCGCGCCGCCTCCACGCGCACGGCGAGCAGGCGGGCGAGCGGCACGTAGACCTCGTCCATCTCGGCCTGCGCCACGGGCTCGCCGAGCCCGCTCAGCCCGGCCAGCTCGTCGTAGCCGATCGACGCCGCGCCGCTCCCCAGCCCGCGCCAGCGCTCGCGCTCGATCGCGGCGAACGGCGAGCCCATCGGCGAAGTCTCTCAGCCGAGCGCGCGGACCGCGGCGGTGGCCGCGGCGGCGACGAGCACGACCACGAGCATCGGCGCCCGGGCGGCGATGGCCGCGACCGCCGCGCCGAGGCCGGCGAGCCGGGCGTCGAACGCGATCCCGGCGCCGTCGCGGTTGAGCGTCTCGTAGATGACGAGCCCCGCGAGGATGGCCGGCGCGACGAGCCGCGTGACCTGGATCGCCCGCTCCGACGGCCGCCGCCCGCCCGCGGTGAGCGGCCCGACCGCGCGCATGCCCAGCGTGCCCACGGTCAGCGCGGCGATGACGATCCACACGCCGGTCACGCGTCACCCCTCACTGCCGCGGGTCGCGCCGCCCGCGGGTCGCCGCCGCGCCGCGCGTCCTCGCCGCCGGGCGCCGCCTGGGCGCGCAGCCCGAGCAGCGCGCCCAGCGAGGCGGCCACCACGGGCACGCCCGCCGGCGCCACCGGCATCAGCGCGAGCGCCAGCCCGCCGCCGAGCACCGCGGCGGCCCGCGGCCCCCGCCCGCGCGTCTCGCCGGCCAGCAGCGCGGCGTAGAACGCGACGAAGATCGAGTCCAGCCCGAGCGCCCGCGGGTCGCCGATCGCCCCGCCGCCCAGCACGCCGGCGGCGGTGCCGGCGATCCAGGCCGCGCCCTGGGCGGTCGAGGCGCCGATCAGCACGCCGCGGTCGTACGTGCCGTCGCCGCGGCTGGAGAGCACGAACGAGGCGTCGACGATGGCGATCGACTGCACCACGCGCGCCAAAGGCCGCCCGGGCAGGAACGGCCCCACGGCCAGGCCCATGGGCAGCCAGCGGAGGTTCATCAGCATCCCGGCGACGATCGCCGTGACCACGCCGCCGCCGGCCGCCAGCACGGTCAGCGCCGCGAACTGCGCCGCCCCGGAGAACACCACGATCGACATGACGATCGGCGCCACCGAGCCCATCACCGGCTGCGCGAGCACGCCGAACGAGATGCCCAGGGCGAACGTCGGCAGCACGAGCGGCAGCCCCTTGCGCATGCCTGCCTTGACGTCCATGCCCCCTGGCATACCCGGCGACCTTACCGGATAACATCTACATCTGGTAATGGAGACACCCGAGACCATCAAGCTCCTCGGCGGCCGGCTCTGCCTGCACTTCGCCAACACCGTCGACCGCTCGGACACCGGCGAGCCGCTCCCGGCCACCGACGCCCTCACCGAACCCGACGCGCTCGAGCGCTGGGCCCACCGGCTGCGCCTCGACGAGCCGGGAGCCGAGCCACGCCCGCGCGCGGAGCGGAGCGCCGCCGCCTCGCCGCCCGCCGCCTTCCCGCCCGAGCTCGCCGCCGCGCGCGAGCTCCGCGCCGTCCTCTACCGGCTCTTCTCGTCCGTCGCCGCCGACGAGACGCCGTCCCCCGACGCGCTCGACGCGCTCCGCGCAGTGCACGCCGAGGGCGTCGCGGCCGCCCACCTCGCCGCCCACCCCGACGGCGCCTACGCGCTCGCCTGGCCGCCCGACGAGCCGCGCCGCGTCCGCTACGCCGTCGCCGCCGATGCCGTCGCACTGCTGGGCGACGCCGCCGCCCTCGCCCGGCTGCACCAGTGCCCCGGCCGCAACTGCGGCTGGTTCTTCCTGAACACCAGCGGGCGGCAGCGCTGGTGCTCGATGGCCTCGTGCGGCAGCCGCGCGAAGATGCGCCGCATGTACGCGCGCCGCCGCGCCGCCTAGAGCACGCGCAGCTCGAGCGGCAACTCCGAGAGCAGCACCGGCCCGTCCGCGCCGACGAGGACGTCGTCCTCCAGCCGGATCCCGCCGTGCTCGGAGTGGTAGATGCCCGGCTCGACCGTGAAGATCATCCCCTCGCGCAGGACGGCGTCGGACGTGGGGATGAGGAACGGCGGCTCGTGGATCTCCGCGCCGACCGCGTGGCCGGCGCCGTGCAGACAGGCGCCGAGCTCGGGGGAGCGGGTGATGATCGCGCGCTGGGCGGCGTCGACGTCGCGGGCGCCGTTGCCGGCGCGGGTGGCATCGACGGCGGCGACGTAGGCCTCGTGGACCAGCTCCCAGGCGGCGCGGGCCCAGTCGGACGGCTCGCCGGCCGTGGCGCAGCGGGTGATGTCGCCCCAGTAGCCGTCGAACTGGACGGCGATGTCGGCGCACACGACGTCGCCGGGCTCCAGCACGCGCGATCCGGGGCTGCCGTGCGGGTCGGCGGCGTGGGCGCCGAAGAGGATGTGCGGCTCGGCGTGCTTGCCGCCGCGGCGGCTGAGCGAGTACTGCGCGCGGGCGTTGGCGTCGGCCTCGGTCTGCCCCGGGCGCAGTTCGGCCCACAGCTCCTCGTAGACCTCGGCGAGGTGACGGCACGCCGCCCGCACCGCCTCGACCTCCTCGGCGTCCTTGGCCTCGCGCAGGCGCATGACGAGATCGCCCGCGGGGACGAGCTCGAACCCCGCGTCCGCCAGCGCCCGCGCGCGGGCGAAGTTGAGGTGGTCCTCCTCGACGCCGATCCGCCGCGAGCCGTCCAGCACCCGCGCCACCTCGGGCAGCCCGTCGGACTCGCCGGTGGGATACAAGAGGCGCTCCAGGCCGGTGGGAGCGGCGCCGACCCCCTCGCGGTCGAGCGAGGGGGCGATCAGCGCCCCGGCCCCGCCCCGCCGCACCGCCACGCCGAAGAACCGCTCCAGCTGGAGGCCCCAGAAGCCGGTGAGGTAGGCGATCGAGGCGTCCTTGGTGGCGAGTACGGCGTCGAGCCCGGCCTCTTCGAGGAGGCCGTCGAGCGCGGCGACGCGGGAGTCGGGACCGGTGGGCATGCCGGCAGGCTACCGCCGCAGCTTGAGCCGGCGCACCTCCGCGAGCTTGCCTCCAACCGTCAACTTGAGGGTGAGGGTACGTCCGGAGACGTGCCGGACGCGTGAGAGCCGCAGCGTGACGCGCGCGGCGCCCTTCCCGCGGCCCGTCGCCCGCGCCAGGACGTGCTTGCCGCGCAGCAGCTTGGCGCCGATCCGCGCGCCCGCCGGCGCGGTCACGCGGATCGCGAGGCCGCGCCGCAGCGCCTTGGCGGTCACGTGGCCCACCTGCAGCGTCACGGCGACGGCGCGGGGAGCCGGTGCCGGCGACGGCGCAGGCGTGGGAGCCGGCACCGGCGCCGGCGGCGGCGTGTAGGCGGCCGCGGGCGGGTCGGCGGGGCCCCAGTCGGGCTCTGAGCCGGTCGGCGTCAGCACCGACGAGCCGGAGATCGTGCACAGGTCGGCGCCGAACGCGCTGAAGCGGGCGACCTCGATCCCCGCGGAGCTGTGGAACGCGACCCCGGTCCCGTCGGGCGACCACGACGGGTCGGCGTACTGGGGGTCGCCGTCGGTCGTGCTGCAGGCCGCGTCCGGGTAGGCCGGCGGCGTCTCGGTCTTCACGTCGCCCTTGACCGCGAAGAACGCCAGCTTCTTGTCCGCGCCGTAGTCGTAGGTGACCGCCAGCCGCCGGCCGTCGCGGGTCACCTCGCCGTCGCCCATGTCGAAGTTCGGCGTCATCCACGGCTTCTGCGAGTAGTCGCCGGGGCCGAGGTCGTCGATCGACACCTGGCTGCCGTAGCCGCCGAACACGAGCGTGCGGGAGTTCGTCACCCACTCGGGGTCCGAGACGCCGAACTGGTTGCCGTAGGTCTCGACGGGCGTCTCACCCCTCGCCGACGTGTAGAAGGTCGAGCGCTGGATCGTGCCGCAGCTGGAGGCCGGCGGGCAGGACGCGGCCACGTAGGCGTAGGCGATCTTCGTGCCGTCGGGCGAGAAGGACAGCTCGACGGGCCGGGGCGCGAACGTCCCGCCGTCGCCGGAGCGCGCGTCGGGCGTGGCGATCGTGCGCAGCGGGCGGCCGTCGCGGGCCAGGACGGCGATCGGGCCGGTGCCCTGCACGGCGGCGACCGTGCCGTCGTCGGCCTGCGTCGGCGAGTGCCAGTCGCCGCCGGTGGTCAGCTGCACCTTGGCGGTGCCGTTCGGGCGGGCGGACCAGACGTTGCCCTGGTCGATGTAGACGATGGAATCGGCCTGCGCCGCGGCGGGCGCCGCGAGCAACAGCAGGCCGGCGATCAGGAGGGCTTTCATGCGGCAACGGTCGCGGGCGCGCATTGCCCGGCGGTTGCCGCAGCCTTGTCAGACGATGACCTGCGCGGTGTAGCCCTTGGCGCGCAGGTCGGCCAGCACCTGCTCGGCGTGGTCGTGGCCGCGGGTCTCCAGCACGAGCTCGACCGCGGTCTCGCGCACGTGGAGGTCGATCCCCTCGCGCATGTGCGAGACGTCGACGATGTTCGCGCCGGTCTCGGCCACAGAGGAGAGCATCTGCACGAGCGCGCCCGGCCGGTCGGCGATCCGGGTGAGCATCACCAGCCGGCGGCCCATCCCGCTCTCGTGGCGGCGGGCGATCGCGGCGAGCAGGCCCGCGTCCACGTTCCCGCCGCTCAGCACGGCCACGGTGACGCCGCTGCGGGGCATCCCGGCCTTGCCGCCCAGGAGCGCGGCCACGCCCACCGCGCCGGCGCCCTCGACCACGAGCTTGCAGCGCTCCATCAGCAGCGACATCGCCTCGGCGATCTCGTCCTCGCTCACCAGCACCATGTCGTCGGCCAGGCGCTGGAGCAGCTGGAGCGTGAGCCCGCCGGGGCGCTTGACCGCGATGCCGTCGGCGATGGTGAGCGCGGAGTCGGCCTCGACGGGCTCGCCCCGGCGCAGCGACTCCGGGTAGGGCGCGCAGGCCGCGGCCTGGACGCCCACGATCCGCACGTCGGGCCGCGCCGCCTTGATGGCGACGGCGATCCCGGCGCACAGCCCTCCCCCGCCGACCGGGACGACGACCTCGGCCAGGTCCGGGACATCCTCGAGCAGCTCGAGCCCGAGCGTGCCCTGGCCGGCCACGATGGCCGGGTCGTCGAACGGATGGACGAAGGCGAGCCCGCCGGTGTCGGCCCGCTCCTGCGCGGCGACGAGGCACTCGTGCACGGACGCGCCGCCGATGTGGACGGTCGCCCCCTGGCCGCGGGCGGCCTCGACCTTGGCCATCGGGGCGTCGTCGGGCACGAACACCTCGCAGGGGACGCCTCTGATGGCCGCCGCCGCGGCGAGCGCCTGCGCGTGGTTGCCGGCGGACGCCGCCACGACGCCCTTCGCGCAGCCCTGCTCGCCCAGCGCCTCCAGCTTCGCCGCGACGCCGCGGACCTTGAAGGAGCCCGTGCGCTGCAGGTTCTCCGCCTTGAGCACGACGGTCCCGCCGGCGCGCTCGGAGAACGTGCGCGTGGAGAGGATCGGCGTACGGCGCGCGACCGTCCCGACCGCCTCCCGGACGGCCCTTATGTCCGCGTCGGTGACGGTCGCGGTGGCGGGCATCAGCCGGTCACGAGGATGGCATCCATCTCCACCTCGGCGCCCATCGGCAGCGCGGCCACGCCGATCGTGGTCCGGGCCGGCGGATCGTTCTCGAAGTAGCTCTCGTACGCCTCGTTCATCTCCTTGAACTGGGAGATGTCGACGCAGTAGACGGCGATGCGCACCGCCTGGTCGAGGCTGGCTCCCGCCGCCTCGGCCACGAGCTTGAGGTTGTCCA
>JAICUS010000217.1 GCA_025935735.1 Solirubrobacteraceae bacterium
ACACCGTCGAAGCCGGAGAGGATCACGGCGTTGGGCGTGTCGTCGATGATGAAGTCGACGCCGGTGAGGTGCTCCAGGGCGCGGATGTTGCGGCCCTCGCGGCCGATGATGCGGCCCTTCATGTCGTCGGCGGGGAGCTGGACGACGGACACGGTCGTCTCGGCGGCGTGGCCGGCCGCGAGGCGCTGCATGACCACCGCGAGGATGTTGCGGACGCGCCGGTCGGCGTCGCGCTTGGTCTCCTCCTCGATCTGGCGGACCAGCCGGGCGGAGTCGTGGCGGATCTGGTCCTCGAGGTCCTTGAGCAGCAGCTGCTTGGCCTGGGAGGCGGAGAGGCCGGAGACGCGCTCGAGCGCGCGGACGTGGCGCTCGTGGGCCTCCGCGGCGTCGCCGAGCCGCGCCTCCAGCACGGTCTCGCGCGCGTCGAGCTCGGCGGACCGGGCCTCGAGCGCGCCCTCGCGTGCCCTGAGCCGCTCCTCCAGGCGCCCGACCTCCTGGTGGCGGGCGCCGCTGTCGTCTCTGTGGGCGGCGGCCGGGCGCCGCTCCCCCTGCTTGTCAGCGCTCACGCTGCCGGCGGGCGCCGGCACGGCCGCGGTCGCGAGGCCCGGGCCTCGCCTCACCAGCAGCAGCGCCGCGACCACCAGGCCGGCCGCGAGGACGGCCGCCGCGATCACGATTTCCATTGTCCCTGTGTCCTCTCTCCTACGCCGCCCTGCCGGGCGCGGCGAGATCCGGTCTCTTCTGTCGCGGCAGACCGAGCCGTGCCCGTGACCCGGAGCGGAGAGGACCTGCATGGAAGGCGGCCACGCGGCCGCCGCGTCAGACGGCGGCTAAGTGGATCGTCGTGGGTGTGTCCGCGACGGGCCCGGGGGCCCGCTCGGTGGGCGCTCTCGCCCGGGGTTGCTGTGGGTTGCCGTCACGCTGAAGCTGCTGGGTTCCGCTCTGAAAGTGTCAGTTTGCTGCGTGTTTCGTGGGGTCCGGACGGACCCGATCTGTCGCTGGCCGGATCGTAGTACCGGAAGTGGATGGGCGCAAACGGTCGGGCGCGCTCAGTCCAGGGTGGCGCCGGCGTGCCGCCGCAGGGCGTCGTGCGCGAGCTCGAGCTCGTAGCCCTTGCGCACCAGGTGGCCGAGCGCACGGTCGCGCTCGCGGGGCGTGGCGGGCGGTGTCGGGAAGCGGCGCGCGAGCAGCGCGACCGCCGCCGCGAGGTCGTCGTGGTCGTCGCCGGCGAGCGCGGCGTCGACGTGCTCGCGGGACACGCCGAGGGCGATCAGCCGGCGCTCGATCCGCTCGCTCCCCCAGCCGTCGAGGTTGCGCCGGTCCTCGGTGAAGCGGCGGGCGAACGTGGCGTCGTCGACGTAGCCGCCGGCCCGCAGCTCCTCCAGGACGTCGGCGGCCAGCGCGGGCTCGACGCGGGCCTTCAGGAACGCCTGGACCAGCTCGGCCTCCGTGCGGTCGCGCCGGGCGAGCAGCCGCCAGGCGACGTCGAACGCCTGCTGGCGGGCGTCGGTGTCAGCGGGCACGACGGTGCGGCGGGACGGCCGGGGCCGCGGCCCGGAACGCGGCGCCCGTGAGGGGGATGCCGACGGCGGCGCGGAGAGCCGTGAAGATCGCGGGCGACCGGAGGGCGGCGCGGAGGCGGCGGCGCGCGCGGACCGGTCCGGGGGCGCCGGGCGGGCCGGCGCCCCGGATGGGGGTCTGGCGCACTAGGCGGCGCCGAGGAGCTCGGCGGCGGCCGCGGGGTCGCTCTCGATGGGCTCCACGAGGTCCTGGTTGACGCCGAGCGCCTCGTAGACCTTGCCCTCGATCTCCTTGGCGACCTCCGGGTGCTCGTCCAGGTAGCCCTTGGCGTTGTTGCGGCCCTGGCCGAGCCGCTCGTCGCCGTAGGAGAAGAACGAGCCGGACTTGGTCACGATCGAGTGCTCGATCCCCAGGTCCAGGATGCAGCCGGAGCTGGAGATGCCCGCGCCGAACTCGATGTCGAACTCGGCCTGGCGGAACGGCGCGGCGACCTTGTTCTTGACCACCTTGACGCGGACGCGGTTGCCGATCGCCTCCGTGCCGTCCTTCAGGGTCTCGATCCGGCGGATGTCCAGGCGCTGGGACGAGTAGAACTTCAACGCCCGGCCGCCCGGCTGCGTCTCCGGCGAGCCGAACATGACCCCGACCTTCTCGCGGATCTGGTTCGTGAAGATGCAGAGCGTCTTGGTGCGGTTGAGGTTGCCGGCCAGCTTGCGCATGGCCTGCGACATCATCCGCGCCTGCAGGCCGACCGACTGGTCGCCCATCTGGCCCTCGAGCTCGGCCCGCGGGGTGAGCGCGGCCACCGAGTCCACGGCCACGACGTCCACCGCCGCGGAGCGCACGAGCATGTCGGCGATCTCCAGCGCCTGCTCGCCGTAGTCGGGCTGGGAGACCAGCAGCTCGTCGATGTTGACGCCGATCTTCTGGGCGTACAGCGGGTCCATCGCGTGCTCGGCGTCGATGAACGCGCACACCCCGCCCAGCTTCTGCGCCTCGGCGATGACGTGGTAGATCAGCGTCGTCTTGCCCGAGGACTCCGGACCGAAGACCTCCACGATGCGGCCGCGGGGGACGCCGCCGATGCCCAGCGCCAGGTCGAGCGACAACGCCCCCGTGGGGATCGCCTCGACCTTCACCTGAGCCCCGGGATCCCCCATCCGCATCACCGAGCCCTTGCCGAACTGGCGCTCGATCTGGGTCAGGGCGCCCTGGAGGGCGGTGTCTCGTGCCTTCGCGGGGTCCTGGATGCTCATGGTCAGCACGCTAGGCCTGCGTTCGGACGGAAACAACACGCGTTTGTGCCGAAACCGTGCCAAATCTGTGCCAAATGACGCCCGGGCCGGGAAAGGCGGCCGGCCGGCCCGCGAGCGCTCAGGGGATGCGGGCGGTGGTGGCGAGCGGCCGGCGGGGCGCCGAGGCGATCCGGGCGGTGGCCGCGGTGGTGGCCGTGGTGCCCAGCGTGCCGTGGACCCGGTGGCCGCCGAGACGGCCGTTCACGCGGCCGTGGGCGTGGAGGACGATCGTCCCGTGGGCGGCGTTCGCGCCCGTGATCCTCAGCCGCCAGCCGCGGCGCAGGGCGCGGTTGGTGGACAGGCCGCCGCCGGTGACCTCGACGCCCGTGACCGCCTGGTAGCGGTCGAGGTGCAGGCGGCCGCGGTGGAACGCCCAGCTGCCGCCGCGCAGGCCGCCGCCGGAGCTCGTGAGGATCGCGTTGGAGTAGAGCAGCAGGATGTCGTCGACGGTCGCGCCGAGCGCGCGCACCGTGCGGCCGATCCGCAGCGGCAGCCCGTGGACGCCGCCGAGGGCGGCGAACGACACCGGTGGGGCCTTCACGTTGGTGACGAACGTCGGTACCCGCGGGCAGCTCGTCGGCACGCTGCGGCCGGCCACGAAGCGCAGCAGCGCGCGGACGCCGCAGCCGCTCGGGTCGTCGCCGATGATCGCGTGCCCCACCCCGGGCACCACGAGCCGGTGCGAGCCGGGGATCGCGGCGGCGATCCGCGCGGACACCTCGGGCGGCGTGCGCAGGTCCTCGGCGCCCTGGAGGATCAGCGTCGGGACGTGCGGGTACGGCGGCGGAGCCACGGCCGCCGGGGCCCTTGGCACGTCCGGCCAGCGCAGGCAGAGGTCGATCTCGTCCTCCAGCACGGCCGGGGCGTCGAAGGGGAAGAACGCGCCGGGGCCCGCTGCGGTGAGCGCGGCGTTCGTCGCCGCCAGGCGCTGGTCGACCGGCGTGCCCGGGGCCCAGGGCAGCGGCGTCTCCTCGCACACCGCCGCGTAGCGGCCGTCGGAGAAGTCGCGCGGCGAGCCGAGGTCGTTGAAGATGTTGCTCGCCTGGAAGAGCCGCGCCAGCGGTGCGCCGTCGCCGGCGAGCGCGGCGTCGACGGCGCTCGGCATCGCCGCCCGCAGCGCCGGGTCGTAGTCCGCGTTGAACATCAGGTCCAGCAGCGCGGTCGGGCCGATCGCGTAGCGGTGCGAGCGGCCCAGCGCGTCGTAGGCGAACGCGTGCAGCGCGCCGTTGGCCCGCAGCGTGGCCACGAGCTTGGCCAGGTCGGCCGCCGGGTCCGCCGAGAGCCCGCGGCAGTGCGCCGGGCAGAGCGCGCGCAGCGACGGCGCCATGTTGTGGAAGCTCGCGCGGAAGAACGGGTCGCTGTCGTCCGGGTCGACCACCGAGTCGATGATCAGCCGGCTGACGTGCGTCGGATATGCACGCGCGTACGCGAGGGCGAGCTCGGTCCCGTAGGAGATGCCGAACAGCGTCCACTTGTCGATGTGGAGCGCCTGCCGGATCGCCTCCATGTCCTGCACCGAGTCCGCGGTGGTGTAGTGGATGCGCTTGGGCCCGATCTCGTTCGCGCACGCCTCGCCGGCGGAGGTCGAGCGCAGGTTCGGGTCGTGCTCGAGCTCGGGGCAGCGCAGCAGGCCCGAGTAGCCGGTGCCGCGCTGGTCGTAGCCGACCACGCGGTAGCGGCGCAGGAGCGGGTGGACCTCCTGCATCACGCCCACCATCTCGCTGACGCCCGCGCCGCCCGGGCCGCCGGAGAGGTACATGAGCGCGGGCCCGTGGGTCCGCCCGGTGCGGGCCACGCGCAGCTTGATCGTCCCCGGGATGGCGCCGCTGCGGTCCAGCGGGACCGCCACGTGCGAGCAGCGGACGCTGTGGAAGTCGCGGCAGCGCGACCAGCTGAGCGCGTGCGCGGCGTGCGGGAACGAGAGCAGGGCGGCGAGCGCGAGCAGCGCGGGCAGGCCCACCCGGCGGGCGGCGGGGAGCGGCATGGGCGGCGAAGCGTAGCGGCGGAGAGAGTCCGAGTTGCGCGGGTGTCAGGGAGCGAGCGGCGCCCGGGCGAGCGGCTCGTAGCGGGCGCCCTTCGGGTGCAGCCGGGAGACGTAGAGCGTGACCGCGTCGGGGGTGAACTCGAGCGGCTCGAGGGGCACCCCATCCGGATTGCGCGGGCGGGCCCGCGGATGCAGCCGGGCGACCGTGGCGTGCGCGTGGAAGGGGCGCTTCTCGGGCGTGTAGAGGCCGGCTGCGGCGAGGGCGGCAGAGAGCCGGGACTGGAGGGCGGCGAGTCCGCCGGAGGCATCGTCCACGCGCGCGGTGAGGACGCGCCCGCGGCGCGGCGGCAGGACCTCGGCCTCGGCCAGGGCGAGCGGCGGCGCCGGGCCGCCGGCCTCGGGGGCGAGCAGCGCGTCGACGGCGGCGACGTCCGCCGGCGGGCGGGCGCCGAGGAAGGCGAGCGTGACGTGGAGCCCGTCGCGCTGGACCGGGCGCCAGACGTCGGGGTCGGCCGCGGCGGCGAGGGCTGCCAGCGCGTCGCGCACCGGCTCGGGGAGGTCGAGCGCGACGAACAGGCGTAGGGGGCGCTCGGACGGATCAGCCGGCACGCGTGAGCAGGTCGCGGAGCATGTGCATGGCCGTGGTGGTCGTGCGGTCGCGGACGTGGGCTCGGGAGCCCGGGAGGTGGACGGTGCGGTCGACCGAGTCGGCGGCGGTGGAGACGCACAGGCAGACGGTGCCGACGGGCTTGGCCGGGGTGCCGCCGCCCGGGCCGGCGATGCCCGTGATGCCGATGCCGACGTCGGCGCCGAGGCGCTCGCGGGCGCCGGCGGCGAGGGCGCGGGCGACCTCGGGCGAGACGGCGCCGTGCGACTCGATCAGCGACGGCGGCACATCCGCCAGGGCGGTCTTGGCCTCGTTGGAGTACACGACGAGGCCGCCCAGCACGTAGGCCGAGGAGCCGGCGAGGTCGGTCAGCCGGCCCGCCATCAGCCCGCCGGTGCAGGACTCCGCGGTGGCCACCGTCCGTCCCGCCAGCAGCCGGGCGACGACGACGTCGACGGTCGCGCCGTCGACCGAGAACACGGTGTCGCGGTGGCGCTCCACCAGCGCCGCCTCGAACGCGGCGTAGCGCTCCGTGGCCGAAGGGGCGAACACGGTGGACACCTCGAGCTCGCCCCGGCGCAGGCAGGTGGTGATCTCCAGGCCCTCGAGCGCGCCGGCGTCCAGCGTCCGCAGCGTCGCCGCCAGCTCCGCCTCCGGGATCCCGTACATGCGGACGATCCGCTCCTCCAGCGTGCCCGCGCGCTCCAGCAGCGCGCGCACGGGCGGCGCCCCGACCGCGGCGGGCCACATGCCCTGCAGCTCGCCCGGCGGCCCCGGGAGCACGAGGACGACGAACCCGTCGCCGGGCACGACGAGCCCCGGCGCGGTGCCGATCGGCTCGAGCGGCGTCGCCCCCCTGGGCACGAGCGCCTGCTTGCGCGCGCCCGCGCGCAGCGCCTCCTCGCTCGCGCTCGGGTAGCGGCTGTGCAGCCGCCGGACGACCGCCCACACGCGCTCCTCCAGCGCGCGGTCGAGCTCCAGCGGCCGGCCGCAGAAGTCCGCCACCACCTCGCCGGTGAGGTCGTCGGCGGTCGGGCCGAGCCCGCCGCTGGTGACGATCAGCTCAGCCCCCAGGCCGGCCGCGAACTCCAGGGCGGAGCGCAGGTCGTCCGGCCGGTCGCCGACGACCACCGTGTGGGAGAGCACGACGCCCCGCTCGCGCAGGCGCTCCGACAGCCACGGCCCGTTCGCGTCGGCGACGAGCCCGGACAGGACCTCTGTGCCGGTGACGAGGATGGCGGCGCGAGGGTTCGCGTGGGCGGCCACTACCGGCAGAGTTGCACGCGCGCGGCCTCGGACAGGCGGCGCGGGCGGCCCGTCGGGCGGAACTCGTAGCCCACCGGGTTGCCCGTGTCGGCCGCCCGATAGCTGTGGCCGTTGACGCGGAAGCGCACGTTGCCGTTGCCGAAGTTCGCCCGGAAGCGCTTGGAGTGGAACGTCGCCGACCGCTGGCCCGCCGACATGGTCACGCCGTTGAGGACGGGGTGGCCGCTCGCGTTCTCCAGGCAGACGTAGACGGGCGCGGTGGCGCTCAGCCGCAGCGTCACCCGCGTGGGCTTGGCGGGCTTGTGGCGGTGCGTCGCCGTGACGGTCTTCTTCGGCTTCGCCGTCGCGGTCGGGCTGGCCACGACCGGCGCCTCCGGCTCGTTGTCCTGACCCAGCAGCGAGAGCCCGTACAGCGCGGCCAGCAGCGCGACGACGCCGATCCCGATGACGATCCCCGGCCCCCAGTGGCGCCGCGGCCGCTGGCGGCGCCGGCCGCCCCGCCCCGGACCGAACGGCGTCAGCTCCTGCGTGGACGGCCGCTCGTAGCGCTGGCGGTACTCCTCCACGAGCAGCCGCGGGTCGAGGTCGAGGTACTCCGCGTAGGTGCGCAGGAACGTCTTGACGAACGTCGGGCCGGGCAGCAGGTCCCATTCCTCGTTCTCCAGCGCGCGCAGGTACTTCGCCCGGATCTTGGTCGCCGCCTCGACCTCCGTCATGTCGATGCGGCGACGCATCCGAGTCTCCCGAAGCGTCTCACCGATCTCCGGCATGAGGCCGACGAAGGCTAGTCCAGGTCGTCCGGGTGATCGGACCCGCCCGCCCCCAGGGACGCGAGGACCCGGGGCACATCGGCCTCGGTGACCAGCACCTGGCGCGGCTTGGAGCCCTCGTAGCCGGAGATCACGCCGCGCCGCTCGAGCATGTCGATCAGCCGCCCCGCGCGCGTGTAGCCGAGCCGCAGCCGGCGCTGGAGCATCGAGGTCGACGCGGTCTGCATCTCGGCCACGAGCCGGATCGCGTCGCCCAGCAGCGAATCCTCGTCCGGGTCGAAGCCGTCGTCCGACGCGGCCTCGGCGGGCTCCTCCTCGACCGCCTCGAGCAGGTCCTCGCGCAGCTCCGGCTCGCCCTGGCGCCGCCACGCGTCGGTCAGCGCCTCGATCTGCGGCTCGTCGATGAACGCGCCCTGGATGCGCTGCAGCCGCGAGGAGCCGACGGGCGAGAAGAGCATGTCCCCCATGCCCAGCAGCGACTCGGCGCCGTTCTGGTCGAGGATCACCCGCGAGTCGGTCTGCGAGGACACGGCGAACGCGATCCGCGACGGGACGTTGGCCTTGATCATGCCCGTGATGACGTCGACCCGCGGCGACTGCGTGGCCAGGACGAGGTGGATGCCGACCGCCCGCGCCTTCTGGGCGATGCGGATGATCGAGTCCTCGACGTCGGCCGGCGCGACCATCATCAGGTCGGCGAGCTCGTCGATCACGCACAGCACGTAGGGCAGCGGCGCCTCGTCGCGCCGGCCCCGCGCCTCGTTGAGGTCCTTCAAGGTCCGCGTGCGCGCGAGCGCCATCTGCGAGTAGCGCTGCTCCATCTCGCGCACCAGGTTCTGCAGCGCGGTGGCGGCCTGGCGCGGCGAGGTGATCACCGGCGTCAGCAGGTGCGGGATCGAGTCGTAGTGGGTGAGCTCCACCTGCTTGGGGTCGACGAGCACCATCCGCACCTCGTGCGGCGTGGCCCGCAGCAGGATCGAGGAGAGCATCGAGTTGACCGCGGCGGACTTGCCCGCGCCCGTGGTGCCGGCGACCAGCAGGTGCGGCATCTTCGCCAGGTCCGCGCCGATCGCCCGGCCCGCCACGTCCTTGCCGAGCCACACGGTCAGCGGCGACCAGTCGGCCGGCGGCTCCTGGAAGACGTCGCCGAGGTGGACGATCCGCCGGCGGGCGTTCGGGACCTCGATGCCCACCGCCTGCTTGCCCGGGATCGGCGCCAGGATGCGGATCTCCGACGCGGCCAGCGCGTAGGCCAGGTCGTCCTTGAGCTGGGCGACCTTGCCGACCTTGATCCCCGGGGCGAGGCGCAGCTCGTAGCGGGTGATGTGCGGGCCGGCCACCATGCCGATGACCTTGGCCTGGATGTTGAAGTGCCCGAGCGCCTCCAGCAGCTGGGCGGCCACCTTCTCCTGGCCGGCGGTGTCGGGGCGGGCGGCGTCGGCGGAGGAGCGCGTGAGCGCCGCGGGATCCGGGAGGGTCCAGACGAAGTCCGGGGAGTCGGTGACCTCGGGGCGGTAGCGGCCCTGGGGGGTCAGCTGGCTGGGGTCGACCGGTCCGCGGGTGACGCCGGGCTCGTCCTCGGGGGGGTCTTCGGCGAGGCGGGGCGGGGTTGCTGCGGGATCGGCCAACTGCGGGGTCAGA
>JAICUS010000599.1 GCA_025935735.1 Solirubrobacteraceae bacterium
CCGGCGTGTGGACCGACGCCGTGCGCGAGCTGGCCGGTGGCGCGTCGGCGCACCGGATCGTGCCCTCCAAGGGCGTGCACGTCTTCGTGGCCGGCGACCGCATCGACCTGGACACCGGCCTGCTCGCCCGCACCGAGAAGAGCGTGCTGTTCGTCATCCCCTGGCAGGGCGGCTGGCTGATCGGCGACACCGACACGCCGTGGCCGCACGGCCCGGACGAGGTCGTGGCCACCGGCGCCGACGTCGACTACCTGCTGGCGAAGACGAACGCCCTACTCGCCGAGCCGCTCACCCGCGCCGACGTCCACGGCGTCACCGCCGGCCTGCGCCCGCTGGTAGCCGACGCGGCCCGCGCCGACACGACCCGGATCAGCCGCCGCCACCGCGTCGAGTCGCCGCTGCCGTGGCTGACCACGATCGCCGGCGGCAAGTACACGACCTACCGGGTGATGGCCGCCGACACGGTCGACGCGGTCGTGCGCGCGCTCGGCCGCCGCGGCGGGTCCGTGACCCGCGACGTGCCGCTGCTGGGCCGCGAGGGCGGCGACGAGGTCGCGTTCGCCTGCACGCACGAGGGCGCGCTGCACCTGGAGGACGTGCTCGCGCGGCGCACGCGCACCGCGCTGACCGCGCCCGACCGCGGGCTGGCCGCCGCCGAGCCGGCCGCGGAGGTGATGGCCGGCGCGCTCGGCTGGAGCGCGCAGCGGACCCGGGCGGAGGTGGAGGCCTACCGCGCGCGGGTGGCCGCCGCGCACGCGGCGGAGGCCGAGCGCGACGACGCCGCCGCGCTCGCCGCCCACCGCCGCGTCCTCCTGCCGGCATGACCGCGGTCGTCCTCGGGCTCGACCAGGGCACGTCGAGCACGCGCTGCGTGGCGGTGGACGCGGAGCTGAACGAGCGGGGCGTCGCTGCGGTGCCCGTGCGCTGCGCGTTCCCCCGGCCCGGCTGGGTGGAGCAGGATCCCGAGGAGCTGGTCGACTCGGCGCGGCGGGTCATCGCTCAGGCCGGCGACGCCGTGGCGCTGGGCATCGCCAACCAGACGGAGACGTTCGTGGTCTGGGAGCGCGAGTCCGGCCGGCCGATCCACCCCGCGATCGTCTGGCAGGACCGCCGCACGGCGCCGCTCGCGCCCGCGCCGGAGGTGCGAGAGCGGACCGGGCTGGAGCTGGACGCCACCTTTCCCGCCACCAAGCTCGCCTGGGTGCTCGACCACGTCCCCGGCGCCCGCGCGGCCGCCGAGGCCGGCGAGCTGGCCTATGGCGACGTCGCCTGCTGGCTGCTGCACCGGCTCGCCGGCGTGCACGTCACCGACGCGGGCAACGCCGGGCGCACGCTGCTGTGCGCGCTCGGCGGCACGACGTGGGACGAAGAGCTGCTCGACCGCTTCGGCATCCCCCGCGCGCTGCTGCCGGAGATCGCCGACTCGGACGCGCTCGCCGCCACCTACGAGGGCATCCCGGTCCGCGCCGCCGCGGGCGACCAGCAGGCGTCGCTGTTCGGGCTGCGCTGCTGGGCGCCGGGCGAGGCGAAGGTGACGCTCGGCACCGGCGCGTTCCTACTGGTCAACGCCGGCTGCGAGCGGCCGGACCCGCCGCCGGGCGTGCTCGCCTCGACCGCCTGGCGGCGCCACAAGACGACCACCTACGCGCTCGAGGGGTTCGTCCCCACGGCGGGCGCCGCCGTCGACTGGTTCGCCCGCGCCGGCCTGCTGGACGCCGGCCCGGCGCTCGACGCGCTGCTGCGCGAGGGCGACGACGACGGCAGCGTCGTGTGCGTCCCCGCCCTGCAGGGCACCGGCGTGCCGAGCTGGCACGCCGACGCCGCAGGCACGCTGCTCGGGCTGCGGCTCGGCACCACCCGCGCCCAGGTCGCCCGCGCCGTGGTGGACGGCGTCCTGCACCAGGTGGTCGACGCGCTGGAGGCGATCGGCGGCCTCGCGCGGCTCAGGCTCGACGGCGGGCTGGCCCGCTCGCCCTGGATCGTCCAACGGCTCGCCGACCTCGCCGGCGTGCCGGTCGAGCGCGCCGCCCGCGCGGACTCCACGGCGCTCGGCGCCGCCACGCTGGCCGGGCTCGCCGCCGGCGTGTGGGAGAGCGACGACGCGCTGCCCCGCATCCCGCCGGACCTGGTGGCCGAGCCGCGGTTCCCCGCGCCCGAGCGGGAGCGCCGGCGCGAGCGCTGGACCGCCGCCCGCGCGGTCAGCGAGCGCTGGTCCTGACGTGCCGCAGGCCCTCGATCATCAGCCGCAGCCCGAACGAGAAGCGCGCGTCGCCGTCGCCTGAGAACAGCGCGCCGGTCATCGAGGCGAGCAGGGGGTACTCGGCCGTGTCGATCTGCTCGAACCGCTCGCGGGTGCCCGCGGCGACGTCCTCCGTCAGGCCGGATTCGACGTAGATGCTCGTCTCCAGCGACGCGGCGTTGACGTAGAGGAACACGCAGTCGACGAACCAGGCCGCGCTCTGCTCGGGGATGCCGCCGGCGCGCAGGATGCCCAGCATGCGCTCCACGATCCGCATGGCGCCGTGTCCCGTCGGCCACGTAGACATGGGCCGTCCTGGCCATCGTCCTGATCGCCGACGTGATGGACCTCGTCGACGGCACGATCGTCAATGTCGCCGCGCCGTCGATCCGCGGCGACCTGCTCGGGCGCCGGCGGCTGTTCATCGCGGGGATCGTCGCGTTCACGACGAGCTCGGTCCTGTGCGCCGTCGCCCCGTCGATCGGGGTGCTGATCGCGCTGCGCGGCCTGCAGGGCGCGTCCGGCGCCCTGCTCATCCCGCAGGGCTTCGGGATGCTCAAGGAGGTCTTCCCCCCCGACCAGCTGACGAAGGCGTTCGCCGCCTTCGGCCCGGTGATGGGGCTGTCCGCCGTCATCGCGCCGATCCTCGGCGGCGCGCTGATCGACGCCGACCTGCTCGGCAGCGGCTGGCGCGCGATCTTCCTGGTCAACGCGCCGCTCGGGGTCGCCGGGCTGATCGGCGCGCTGCGCGTGATGCCGCGCACGGCCGGCGCGCCCGGCACCCGGCTGGACCCGGGCGGCGCGGTCATCGCCAGCGCCGCCGCGTTCGCGCTCATCTACCCGCTGATCGGATCCCACCCACCCCGGGAGCTCGGCTGGCCGGCCTGGAGCTTCGTCCTCCTGGCCGCCGGGATCGCCGGCTTCGGCCTGTTCGCCGCCTACGAGCGCCGCCACCGCGAGCGGGCGCTGATCGCCCCGTCGCTGCTGGCCAACCGCGCCTTCACGAGCGGGATCGTCGTCGCGGTCTGCTTCTTCGCCGGGATGATCGGGCTCAACCTGGTGATCTCGCTGTTCTGCCAGGTGGGCGAGCACTTCTCGCCGCTGCGCACCGGCTCACGCTCGCCCCGTTCGCGGTCGGCGTGGCGTTCACCGCGCCCGCCTCCTACCCGGTGGCGCAGCGCTTCGGCCGCGCGTCGATCCAGGCGGGCTTCGCGCTGATGGGCGCCGGGCTCGTCGTCCTCGCCGCGATGGTCCACGCGGCCGGCGC
>JAICUS010000105.1 GCA_025935735.1 Solirubrobacteraceae bacterium
CGTTCCCCGCCACACCCCCCGCGATCGCCCCCCCCGCCGGAGCGCGTGCGGGGTTTCCCGCCCTCACCCCTACAAACCCGACACGCACCGCGCCGGTGGCGTCCCGGGCGCGCGCGTCCGCACACCGCGGTCCGGGTGCCGGCCGCCTTACCCAGCCGCCGTTCGCCGGCCCCGGCACGCCGCCATGGTCACCCCGGCCGAGCGTGGGCGCCGGGCCGTGCGCGGACAACCGCCGCACGGGCGCCGGCAACCGCCGCACGGGCGCCGGGCCGTGCGCGGGCAACCGCCGCCGGCGTCCACCCGGCGACGGTTCCCACGGGCCGCTGGTGGCTATTCAGGCTTTGTGCGCCGGCGCAGGACGAGGCCGCCGGTCAGCAGCGCGAGGCCGCCGAGGATGACCGGGATGGCCGCGAAGCCGGTGAACGGCAGCTGGCTGTTGGTGGCCGCCGCCTCCTGGCGCGTCGGCTGCGTGTTCGTCGCCTCGGCGGGGGCCACGCCGCCGCTCGGGCTGTTGCCCCCGCCGGAGCTCTGCGCCGGGCCGTTGCCGGACTCGGCGGGCAGGACGCCGCCCTCGGGCGTCGGCGTGCACTCGCCCTGCGTCTGCGCCGGGGACGTGCCGCCGCCGCTGGGCGTCTCGGTGCACGTGGGCGTCGGCGTCGGCGTGCCGTACTGGGCGATCGAGGCATTGTGGTGCGAGCTGCCGCTCAGCGCCAGGCCGGCTCCGGCCGTGCTGAACAGCATGCCCGTGACGAGCATGGCCAAGATGGCGACACGTGACTTCATCGGCTGCTTCCTCCCTGAAGGCGCCGCCACCCGGCGGCGCACCCGCTGCTTGATCTGGTCCAGCTCCATCTCCGTGGCCTGCGGACGGCCTTCGCGCAGGAGCCGGATGACGTCGTCGTGCTCGGTCATCGCACACTGATACGAACGAGCGGCCCGATTCCCGACTGACGAGATTTGCGCGACGACGAGTTCGAGCGGCTGTACGCGGCGCAGGCCCAGGGCCTGTTCGCCTTCCTGGCCTACCGCACGGGCGATCGCGCCCTGGCCGAGGACCTGCTGGCCGACGCGTTCGAGCGGGCGCTGCGCTCGCGCGTGCGCTACGACCGCCGGCGGGGGTCGGAGAAGACCTGGCTGTACGCGATCGCGCTCAACGTCCTGCGCGACCATGCGCGCCGGGCGGCGGCGGAGGGGCGCGCGCTCGAGCGGGCCGCGGAGGCGCCGGAGCGCGACCCGTTCGCCGGCGTCGAGGCCCGCGACGAGCTGGGGCGCGCGCTGGCCGTGCTGAGCGCCGAGGAGCGCGAGGCGATCGCGCTGCGCTTCGGCGCCGACCTGACCGTTCCGGAGATGGCCGCGGTGCTCGGCGAGCCGCTGACCACCGTCGAGGGGCGGGTGTACCGGGCGCTGCGCAAGCTGCGGGACGCGCTGGGCGCGCGGCGGTAGAATGCTCCGCGGACCGTGCTAGGCGGGGAATTAGCGGTGCCCTGTACTCGCAATCCGCTCTAGCGGGGCTGAATTCCCTCTCGAGGGTCACGGCTCCGGGCCAGCGCTCGCGCCAGCGGCGTCGATGGCCGGGTCCCGCACGACGTCGACCCGTGAACCAGGTCAGGTCCGGAAGGAAGCAGCCTTAAGCGGTCACCGGCGGGCGCAGCGGGATCGCCCGGCCGGAGTCGTGGACACGAGCAGTCCCCGGAGGCCGAGCTCGACGGAGGGTGCACGGTCCATTTCCGGCGCCCCCCACCTCTAGACTCGGACGTCCTTTGGCCGCCTCTCTGTATCGCCGTCACCGCCCGCGCACGTTCGCCGACGTCGTGGGCCAGGAGCACGTCGTGCGCACGCTGCGCAACGCGATCGAGCAGGGCCGCGTCCACCACGCCTACCTCTTCGTGGGCTCGCGCGGGACGGGCAAGACGTCGATGGCCAAGATCCTCGCGGCGTCGCTGAACTGCGTGAACGGCCCCACCGTCTCGCCCTGCGGCGTGTGCGAGTCCTGCCGGGCGATCGCCGCGGCCAGCTCGCTCGACGTCATCGAGATGGACGCCGCGTCGAACAACTCGGTGGACGACATCCGCGACCTGCGCGAGCGCGTGGCCTTCGCCCCGGTGGCGGGCTCCTACAAGGTCTACATCCTCGACGAGGCGCACATGCTCACGCCGGCGGCGTGGAACGCGTTCCTCAAGACGCTCGAGGAGCCGCCGCCGCACACGATCTTCGTGCTGGCCACCACGGAGGCGAACAAGGTCCTGCCCACGGTGGTCGACCGCTGCCACCGCTTCGACTTCTCGCGCCCGACCGTCGGGCAGATCGGCACGGTCCTGCGGCGGGCGGCGGACGCCGAGTCGATCGCCGTCCCCGAGGAGGCGCTGTCGCTGATCGCGCGCTCGGCCACGGGCTCGTTCCGCGACGCCCTCGGGACGCTGGAGCAGCTGCTGGCCTACTCGGGGCCGGAGATCGCGCTGGAGGACGTGCTGGCCGTGCTGGGCGCCGCCGACGCCGACCTGCTGTTCGGCGCGATCGACGCCGTGGCCTCGGGCGACGCCCGCGCCGCGCTGCTCGCCTGCGCCCGGCTGGCCGAGTCGGGCCGCGACCTCGGGCGCTTCTTCGGCGACCTCGAGGCCCACGCCCGGGCGCTGATGGTCGTCCAGGTGCTCGGCGAGGTGCCCGCGGAGCTGCGCGTGACCGCCGAGCAGGACGAGCGCCTGGCCGAGCAGGCCCGTGCCGTCCCGCCCGAGTCCGTGGTCCGGCTGCTCGAGCTGCTGGCCGCCGCCCTGCGCGCCCTCAAGGACGGCGCCGACGCCCGCACCCAGCTCGAGCTGGCCCTCGTCAAGGCCGCCACCCCGGCGCTCGACCCCTCCGTCAAGGCCCTCCAGGCCCGCCTGGCCCGGCTGGAGAGCGGCGCCCCCGCCGGCCCGGCCCCGCCCCGGACCCCGGCGCGCGCGGAGACCGCCGCGGGCCGCGCGGCCGTCGCCACACCGCCGGCCGCGGGAACGGCGGGCATCGAGGGAGGCGCCCCCGCCCCCGCCGCGCCGCCGGCTCCCTCGTCCCCCTCACCTGCTCCCGGTGGCGCCGTCCCCGCGGCTGCGCCTTCGCCGCCCGCCGAGCCCGTGCGCGGCTCCACCACGGTTTCCGTGGCCGCCCAGGTCGAGGGGCAGCCGCCGGTGGTGGCCACGACCTCGCTGCCCGGCGCGGCCGGCGACCCCGCCGACGCGCAGGCCGCCGCCGACGAGGCCGCGGCGTCCGTGGCGGCGGAGCTCGCCACCGACGCGGACCCCGCGCCTGCGGTGGCCGCCGTCGCGGTCGTCGATCCCGAGGCGGACGCCGCGCCGCGGTTCGAGGCCGGGGCCGAGCTGTCGCTGGAGACGTTCGGGACGCTCTGGCCGGCGGTGGTCGACTCGCTCAAGGAGGAGCGGCCGATGCTGGCGGGGCTGCTGGAGGACGCGCGGCCGGCCGCGCTGGCCGACGCCGGGCTGACCCTGGCCTGGCCGGAGTCCTCGGCGTTCTCCAAGCGCAAGGCCGAGGACCCGGCGAACCGGGAGCTGATCGCGGGGGCGATCCGGTCGGTGACCGGCGCGTCGCTGCGGCTCGCCTACGAGCTGCGCGCCGACGCCGACGTTCCCGCCCGGGCCACCGCCGCGGCCACGGCGCTCTCGGAGGACGATCTGGTACAGCGATTCAAGGACGAGTTCGACGCGGAGGAGCTTCCTCCGGAGCCTGAGGAGCAGACCTAGATGCCGCAGCCGCCCAACCTCCAGAAGATGCTCGCCGAGGCGCAGGCGATGCTCGCCGCGCAGCAGGAGGCCCAGGAGGCGCTCAAGTCCGAGCGCGTCGAGGCCACCGCCGGCGGCGGCATGGTCAAGGTCGCGATGACCGGCGACATGCGGATCGAGGCCCTGACCATCGACCCCGACGCCGTCGACCCCGAGGACGTCGAGATGCTGCAGGACATGGTCGTGGCGGCGGTCAACGAGGCGCTGCGCAAGGCCGAGGAGCTGCAGCAGTCAAAGCTCGGTGCTACCGAAGGCGCCGGCGGGTTCGACCCGATGAGCGCGCTGGAGTCGCTGGGCCTCGGCGGCTTGGGCGGCCTCGGCGGGGGCGGCGGCGGCCTGCCCGGCGGGATGCCCCCGGGCGGCGGCGGCAACCGCGCCGCGCGCCGCGCCCAGAAGAAGCGGTAAGGCTAAGGCGTGCAGCCCCTCCGCCCCACCCCGATCATCCGACCTTAGTTGCTGGCGCCGCCGCTCCAGCGGCTCGTCACCGAGCTGTCGAAGCTGCCGGGGATCGGCAACCGCACGGCGCAGCGGCTCGCGTTCCACGTCCTGCGCGCGTCGCACGAGGACGCGCTGGCACTGGCGGAGGCGATCCGCGACGTCAAGGACAAGATCACGCTGTGCGAGGTGTGCTTCAACCTCGCCGAGGGCCCGCGCTGCGCGATCTGCCTCGACGAGCGGCGCGACGGCGGGTTGATCTGCGTGGTCGAGGAGCCCAACGACGTCATCCCGATCGAGCGCACCCACGAGTTCCGCGGCCGCTACCACGTGCTCGGCGGCGCGCTGTCGCCGATCGACGGCGTCGAGCCCGAGGACCTGCGCCTCGCCCAGCTCTACACCCGGATCTCGGAAGGCGAGATCCGCGAGGTCGTGCTGGCCACGAACCCGACGACCACCGGCGAGGCCACGGCGCTCCACGTCGCCGGCGAGCTGCACGCCCGCACGCCGGACGTCGCGGTCACCCGGCTCGCCTCCGGCCTCCCCGTCGGCGGCGACCTCGAGTACGCCGACGAGGTCACGCTCGGCCGCGCCTTCGCCGGCCGCCGCGCGCTCTAGCTACCGGCGGGCGCCGGCGACCTGCGCGGCCACGACCCGCTCGTCGGCGGTCACGTGGATGCGGGCGCGGGCCCAGGCGTGGCGGTCGTGGTGTGCGGCGGCGAGCGCGAGCGCGCGATAGGCGCGGGCGGTGATGCGCAGCGTGGCCGGCAGCAACGCTCCGGCGCCCGTCTTGGGCGCGACCGGGGCGAGCCGGGCGGCCGCCTTTGCGTAAGCGCGCTCGAGCTCGCGGGCCGGCACCACCTGGCGCCGCGACGTGGGCGCCGAGCGCAGCGCGCGCCGGTCGTGCCGGCGGGCGGCGTTCAACGCGGCCATGGCCGCGGGCAGGCGCTGCTTGAGCGCCGCGCGCGGGTCGGGCGCCGGCCGGGCGTGCGCGACCACCGAGAGCACGTCACCCGGGCAGCTGCCGACGGGCAGCGGGTCGTCGATCGGGGCGACGCAGCCGATCGTCAGCACCCCCGCGGGGGTCCCGATCGCGTAGACGTCGATCAGGCCGGAGACGCCCCGCAGCGCGAGCGACGTGTAGCCGACGCCGTCGATCCCCGCGACCTTCGCCCGCTTCGAGCTGCCCAGCGGCACCCGCAGCGCGGCCACGGTGGCCTTCGGGATCGCGCCGCCGGTGCCCGGCAGCACGTTGATCAGCATTCGGCCGCTGCCGCCGTCCGGCGGCGCGAGCGCCCGCACGCCCGGGCCGTCGATGCCCGGCAGCTTCGGCACGCGGGTCACCGCCCGCCAGCCGGGCCGCAGCACCAGCTCGACGCCGCCGATACGGACGTGCGACGGCGGCGTGGCCGGCGGCGCCGCCGGCGGGGCGGAGGCGAGGTGGCCGGCCAGGATCCAGCCGCCCACGGCGGCGACGACGACGAAGGCCAGCGCGCCGGCGATCGCGGCCGGGCTGGGCAGCGACGACGGGCCGTACGGCTTCGAGCGGAGGGCACCCACGAGAGAGAGTCAGCCCTTGGAGTCGAAGCTCTTGCCGACGTACTTGGGGCTCGGCTGCGCCGGCGCCGCCGTGACCACCCGCGGCGCGGCGGTGACCACCGGCGCGGCGGTGGGCACCGGCGTGGCCGCCGGCGTCGGCGCGGGCGCCGCGACGGAGACGGCCGGCGGCGCGCTGTGGCGGTGCGGCCGCGCGGGGGCGCGGTGCAGCGCCGGCAGGCCCGGCGCGGAGCCGAGCCGCGCGTGCACCGGCTTGGAGGCCGGCCGCGACACGACGGCGTCCGAGCGCAGCGCATTGACCTGCGCGGGCGACAGCGTCGTCGCCGCGGCCGTGGCGTCGTGCGTGCCGTCGTCGCCGCCCGCGTTCAGCCGGAACGCGGCCACGAACGCCACCGCGGCCAGCACGCAGACGAGCTTGAGGCTCAACCGTGCGGGCATGCCTGCACCTTCCGGTGCCCGGGGTACACACAGCCGTCGGTGCGCCGCGGCACCTTGCCCTGGCGGATGCGGATCACGGTCTGCTTGCCGATGTACCCGCGTTTGGTGATTCGCACCCGCAGCCACACGCCGGCGCGCAGGTTGCGCTCGAACGGGCGCAGGTGCGTGTGCGAGGCGCTCATCCGGAACCGGTTGCGCGGGCAGCTCGGGCCGCCGCAGGTCACGACGATCTTCACGCGGTGCGGCGCCTTGACGGTCAGGGAGGTGACCCGCGCGCCGGTCAGGCTGAGCCGGCCGCGGATCCGCACCACCGGGAACGGGCGCAGCAGCTTCGCCTTGCGCTTGGTCACCTGCAGGACCGCGCCGGCGCTCGGCACGGGCGCGGGCGGGGGGTTGAAGCTCGGGGCCGGTGTCGGGACCGGCGTGGGCGTCGCGGTCGGCGCGGGCGGCGGCGGCGGGGTCGGCGTGGGCTGCGGCGGAGGCGGCGAGGCGACCGGGCCGGCGGGCTGGCTGTACATGAAGTCGGACTGGCGGGCGTCGTCGTTGTAGGCCAGCAGGACCAGGAAGATGTACTGCGACCGGTCCGAGTTGGACAGCCGGTACTGCGCCGTGTTGTCGGCCACCTCGCGGCAGCCGTTGTACGAGGAGGTCGAGGGGCAGCGGTACCACTGGTATTTGGCCTGGGTCCCGCGCGGGCCGGTCCAGGCGCCGCCGTGCCCGAAGAGCGTCTGGCCGACCTGGGCGGTGCCGCTGATCGAGGGCGCCTGGTAGACGTCCACGCGATCGCCGCCCCCGCGTTGCGCGGAGGCGCCCTTCGGCACCAGCAGCACGGCGGCCACGCCCACCGCGCAGGCCAGCGCCCCGGCTGCCCGGTATGCGCGCATCGCTCTGAAGATTGAAGCCACTCCCGCCTCCTGCGGCTCGTCCCGTCCGGTTGACATGGTGGGCTTGAACCGGCCGATCGTCAACTCGACCACTCGTCCAGGTCGGGCGCGGGCAGCGTACACGGGCCGAGTCCTAGACTCACCTGGGTGTCCGGCACCGTCGTGATGAAGTTCGGAGGGACCTCCGTCGCCGACGCCGAGCGGATCAAGCGCGCCGCGCGCCGGATCGTCGCGGCCCGCGAGCAGGGCCGCCGGGTCGTCGCCGTCCTCTCCGCGCGCGGGAAGACCACCGACGAGCTGATCGCGATGGCCGAGGAGGTGTCCACGACGCCGGATCCGCGCGAGCTGGACATGCTGCTGTCCACCGGCGAGCGGATCAGCTGCGCGCTGTGCGCGATGGCGATCAACGACCTCGGCCACCGGGCGATCAGCCTCACCGGCTCGCAGGCCGGCATCGTCACGGACACCAGCCACACCAAGGCGCGCATCCTGGACGTGCGGGGCGACCGCATCCGCGCCGCGCTGGACGACAACCTGATCGTGCTCGTGGCCGGCTTCCAGGGCGTCTCCACCGCGCGGGACGTGACCACGCTCGGGCGCGGCGGGTCTGACACCACCGCGGTCGCCCTGGCCGCGGCCATGGACGCCGAGGTGTGCGAGATCTACACGGACGTCGCGGGCGTGTTCAGCGCCGACCCGCGGATCGTCCCGGACGCGCGCAAGCTGCCAATCGTCTCCTTCGAGGAGATGCTCGAGATGTCGGCGTCGGGCGCCGGCGTGCTGCAGCTGCGCTCGGTCGAGTACGCGCGCAACCACGCCGTGCGCATCCACTGCCGGTCCTCGTTCACGGAGGCGCCCGGCACCTTCGTGGTCGGAGAAGAGGAGACGATGGAACGCCCCCTGATCACCGCCGTCACGCACTCGCGCGATGAGGCCCGCATGACGCTGCTCGGCGTCCCGGACCACCCGGGCGTGGCCGGCCGCATCTTCACCGCGCTGGCCGACGCCAACGTCAACGTCGACATGATCATCCAGGACGAGCCCGAGCACGACGGCGTCCAGGCGCATATGTCCTTCACCGTCCCGCGGGCCGACCTGCGGGTCGCCCAGCACGCGCTGCAGCCGGTGATCGACGAGTTCGGCATCCGCGTCTCCGAGGATCCCGAGATGGGCAAGGTGTCCGTGGTCGGCGCGGGGATGAAGTCGCACCCCGGCGTGGCCGCCAAGGTGTTCGCGACGCTCGGCGACCAGGGCATCAACATCGAGATGATCTCCACGTCGCCGATCAAGATCTCCTGCGTCGTGACCGCCGACGCGGTCGACCGGGCGGTGCGCGCGCTGCACGAGGCGTTCGAGCTCGGGGCCGACCAGGTCGAGGTGGAGCACCACTTCGGGGCTCCCGCATGAGCTACCGGGTCGCCGTCGTGGGCGCCACCGGCGCCGTGGGCACCGTGATGCGCGCCAAGCTGCGCGAGCGCGGCTTCCCGGCCGCCGAGGTCGTCCCGTTCGCGTCCGAGCGCTCCGTCGGCAAGGAGCTCGACGGCGTCGCCTGCCGGGCGCTCTCCGACGACACGATCCAGGGCTTCGACCTGGCGCTGTTCTCCGCCGGCGCGTCGACGTCCGGCGAATGGGCGCCGCGGTTCGTCGACGCCGGCGCGGTGGTGGTGGACAACTCCTCGAAATGGCGGCGCGAACCCGACGTCCCGCTCGTCGTCTCGGAGGTCAACCCGGACGCGCTGGAGGGCCACAGGGGCCTGATCGCCAACCCGAACTGCTCGACGATGCAGCTGATGGTGGCGCTGAAGCCGATCCACGACGCCGCGGGCATCGACCGGCTGATCGTCTCCACCTACCAGTCGGTGTCGGGCACGGGCGTGCGCGCGGTCCAGGAGCTCGAGGACCAGACGCACCGCGTGCTGCACGAGCAGCCGATGCTTCCGCCCGAGGTCTATCCGCACCCGATCGCGTTCAACGTCCTGGGCGGCGCCGGCAACTTCGCCGCCGGCGACGACCACACCGACGAGGAGCGCAAGCTGATGTTCGAGACGCGCAAGATCCTCGGCGACGAGGACATCCGCATCGCGGTCACGTGCGCGCGGGTGCCGGTGCGCAGCTGCCACTCGGAGTCGGTGAGCCTGGAGACCCGCGAGGACCTCTCGGTGGAGCGGGCCCGCGAGCTGCTGACGAACGCCCCCGGGCTCGAGGTGGTCGACGACCCCGCCCGGCACGCCTATCCGACCGCGCTGGCGAGCGCCGGCCTCGACGAGGTGTTCGTCGGCCGCCTGCGCCGCGACCCCAGCCACCCGCGCGGCCTGCAGATGTGGGTCGTGAGCGACAACCTGCTCAAGGGCGCGGCCACCAACGCCGTGCAGATCGCCGAGGTCCTCCACGCGCGCGGGCTGATCCGCGTCCCGTCCGCGGTCTGAGTTTTCCCGGGCGCGGCACCGGGAACCACACCTCCGCAGACTTCCTCCACACAGGACGGAACGGGGTACGACACACTGACAGGGAGGGCCTCCGGGCCCTCCCTTCGTCATCTGTGGGTAGGGACCGGCCATGCGCCTCTATCCCGCCGCGCCCCGCAAGCGGGCCGCCACCGTCGCCGGCGACCTCGCCGTGGTCCTGCTGCTGTGCCTGTTCGCCTGGCTGGGCGTCAAGGTGCACGACGAGATCGACAGCCTGGCGAGCATCGGGCGCAGCATCGAGGACTCGGGGCGGGGGATCTCGGCGAGCGCGCGGGACGCCACGGGCGCGGTGCGCGGCGGCCTGGAGGACGCGGCCGGCGCGGTGCAGAGCGTGCCGCTGGTGGGCGGGCAGATCGCCGGCGCGCTGCGCGACGCCGGCCGCAGCGCGACCCGGCCGGTGAACAGCGCCGCGGACGCGCAGGCGCGGCGGCTGATCGCCGCCGGCCGCAAGCAGGAGCGCGAGACCCATCAGCTGGCCGCCCTCGCCGGCTGGCTGACGTTCCTGGTGCCGGCGGTGCTCCTGCTCACCCGGGCGCTGCCGCCCCGGGTGGCCCGGGCCCGGCGCCTGACCGCGGCCGAGCGCGCGCTGCGCGGCGGTCCGCCGGAGATCCTGGCCGCCCGCGCGGCCTACAACCTCCCGTACCCCGCGCTCCTGCGCCACACCGCCGACCCGTTCGGCGACCTGGCGGCGCGGCGCCACGCCGCCCTGCTGGAAGCGCTCGCCGAGGACGCGGGCGCGGCTACGCGGCGCTCGCCACCACCGACGTCGACCAGTCGATGACCGCCGTCGGCTTGACCACGTGCTTGCCCATGCCCAGCTCCTTCGGGTCCAGGCCGAAGGCCAAGCCGACGAGCTGGGGGAGGTGCAGGATCGGCAGCCCGAGCGGGCGGCCGACCACGCCGGAGGCCAGCGGCTGCTGGAGGTCCAGGTTGAGGTGGCACAGCGGGCAGGGCGTCACCAGGCAGTCCGCGTCGGCGTCGAGCGCGTCGCCGATGTGGCGGCCCGCCTGCTTCAAGGACGCTTCCTTGTTCATGGTGATGATCGGGAAGCCGCAGCACTTGTACTGGCCCGCGTAGTCGACCACCGTGCCGCCCAGCGCCTCGATGAGCAGGTGCAGGTAGGTGTCGCGCGGGGTCTCGCGGTCGATCCCCAGCCGGTCGGTCGGGCGCACGATGTAGCAGCCGTAGAACGGGCCGACGCGCAGGTTCTCCAGCGGCCGCTTCACCTTCGCGCGGATCGCGTCCAGGCCGATCTCCTCCACCATCAGCCAGAGGAAGTGCTTGTTGACGATCCCGCGCCGGTAGCTCAGCCCCTCCGCCGACAGCGTCTCGTTGACGTGCTCGCGGTAGGGCGTGTTCGCGTCCAGTCGCTCCTGGCACTCGTTCTGCGCGCCCTGGCAGGTGGAGCAGATGTTCATCATCAGGTCCGCGCCGCCCTCGATCTCCCTCTGGGCGAGCGCGAACGTGCGCGCGTTCAGGGTGTCCGCGAGCTCCTGGTTGTGCTCGGCGATCACGCCGGCGCCGCAGCAGGCGGCGCGGTCGAGCTCCACGAGCTCGATGTCCAGCAGCGGCGCGACCTTGGCCATCGAGCCGTGCAGCTCCGGGGTGAAGCCGCGGCTCACGCAGCCGGGCCAGTACGCGACCTTCACTGGTTCGGGCTCCTCTCTTCCGGCAGGTGGCTGCCGGCGGCGTCGGCATGGGCCTGCTCGCCCGTGGTCTCGGCCTCGTCGTCCTCGTAGCCGGTGACGTAGAGGTTGAGCTCCAGGCGCGTCTCGCGGTCGTGCACGTCGCGGAAGATCCGCTTGACCTCCTTGGGCGCCTTGTGCTTGTGCAGCAGGGCGCCCGCGGGCGTGACCTTCCCGCGCCGCACCGCCTTCAGGATCACCGGCAGCGAGCTCATCAGCTCCGGCACCGCGCGCGGGTGGAACTTGCCGCCGTAGGAGTCGGGCAGCAGGTCGGCCTCGTGCAGCAGCCCGTTGCGCTCGATGTTGCGCACGAACGCCATCTCGTGCCGGTGGCCGTTGTTGCGGTCGTCGATGCCGTACTCGGCGCCGGCGATCCGGCGCAGCCGCATGATCTGGCTCATCGGCGCGACGCCCTTCGGGCAGGCCTCGATGCAGTTGAAGCAGTGCGTGCAGTCGTAGATCCCGTGCGGGTCCTCGGCCAGGCTGCGCAGCCGCTGCTCGTGCTGGCCGTCGCGCGGGTCGCCCACGAAGCGGTAGGCCTTGGCTAGGGCGGCGGGGCCCACGAACAGCGGGTCGACCTCCATCGACAGGCAGTCCGACACGCAGGCGCCGCACTGGATGCAGGCCATCGACTGCGTGACGTCGATCATCGCCTCGGGCGGCACGATGTACTCGCGCTCCGGCGGTGGGCCGTCGGGCAGCAGCCACGGCGTGACCCGGTGGACCTTCTTCCAGTGGACCTCGTCCATGTCGACGATCAGGTCCTTGAGCACCGGCATGTTGCCCATCGGCTCGACGACGATGGCGCCGCCGGTCGCGGTCTCGAGCGCCTTGTCGAGGTGGGTGTGGCAGGCCAGGGTCGGCTTGCCGTTGATCCGCACCCCGCAGGACCCGCAGATCGCCGCCCGGCAGGAGCAGCGGATGCCGATCGAGCCGTCCTGGCGGTCCCGGGCCTGGAGGATGCCGTCGAGCACCGAGCGGTGCCCGTCGAGGTCGGCGGTGAAGTCCTCCCAGTGGGCGGCCTCGCCGGATTCCGGGGAGTAGCGGCGGATGCGCAGCGTGTACTCGGGCATCGACTCTCTCCAGACCCTAGTAGGTCCGCTCCTCGGGCTCCCACTTGGTGATGGTCACCGGCGAGTAGCTGACCGTCGGCACGTCGGCGCCGTTCGTCGACAGGTCGATGTGCTTGAGCCACTCGTCGTCGTCGCGCTTGGGGAAGTCCAGGCGGAACTGCGCGCCGCGGGACTCGCGGCGCTCCAGCGCGGCGACGACGATGCACTCGGCCACGTCGAGCATGTAGCCGAGCTCGATGGCCGACAGGACGTCCTGGTTGAACACCGCGCCGCGGTCGTCGATGACGGCGGTCCTGGACTCCTCCTTGAGCCGGCGGACGACCTCGTGCGCCTCGGTCAGGCCCTCGTGGGTGCGGAACACCGCGACCTTCTCGTTCATCATCGTGCCGAGCTCCTCGCGGATCTCCGAGACGCGGCGGCCGCCTTCGTGGCGGAACAGCGCGGCGATCTCGCGCCCGGAGTCCTGCAGCCGGGAGCGCGAGCCGGTGGGCATCTTCATCTGCGCGGAGCGCTCGGCCGCGTGCTCGCCCGAGCGGCGGCCGAAGATCAGCGTGTCCAGCAGCGAGTTGGCGCCCAGGCGGTTGCCGCCGTGTACCGACACGCAGGCCGCCTCGCCGGCGGCGTAGAGGCCGGGGATGGACGTCCGGCCATGCACGTCGGCCTTGATGCCGCCCATGATGTAGTGGCAGCCGGGGCGGATGTGGATCGGCTCGCGGGTGATGTCGACGCCCGCGAAGTCGCGGCCGATGTTGACGATCTCCCGCAGCGCCTCCAGCGTGCGCTTGCGCGGCACCTTGGAGATGTCCAGCGCCACCGTGCCGCCCGGGAAGCCGCGGCCCTCGTTGATCTCGGTCTGCTCGGCCCGCGAGACCACGTCGCGCGAGGCCAGCTCGAGCTTGTTGGGCGCGTAGCGCTCCATGAACCGCTCGCCACGGGCGTTGAACAACCGCGCCCCCTCACCACGCGCGCCCTCCGTGATCAACAGCCCGTTCTCGACCAGCGTCGTCGGGTGGTACTGGATCATCTCCATGTCCATCAGCGGGCAGCCGATCCGGTAGGCGAGCGAGATCCCATCGCCGGTGCAGATCA